>NZ_JAYESN010000053.1:0-31846 GCF_034860625.1 Lamprobacter sp. | reverse complement strand
ACCGGCGTGCATGTGGAGCGCGACGAACAACCGCGCGCTGCGTTCCTGGCGATGGATCTCGGCCAGGCGCTCGCGCACCCCGGTGAGATCCTGACCGGCGAAGATCTCGGCGAGCCGGTTGCCGACCTCCTTGCGATAGGTCTGGCGCAGATCGCGGCGCAGCATCATCTCGAGCAAGGTATCGCCGTCGCGGATCAGCGCGCGCTCCGGGTCGCGCAGCAAGACGGTCTGCTCAGCGGCAGGCTGATCCAGGCGCTCAAGGATCTGCTGCCAGCGCTGGCGGGCGGCGCGCACCGCATCGCGGGCGGCGGCGCACTTGGCCTCAAGGATCGCCAGTGCCTCATCGGAGCGTTGATACTCGCCGGCCGGCAGCGCCTCGCGCAGCGGGCCGTTCAGGTAGTCGAGCAGGGCCGCCATGATGGCGTCCTTGTTCTTGATCGACTGCTCGATATTCAGGCGTTCGATCTCGCGGCTGTACTCGGCCAGTCGCGGTAGCGGGATGACCACGTCCTCGTTGATCTTGAAGGCGTTGGTGTGGCGCGAGATGGCGGCGGTGCGCGCGCGGTCGAGCCAGAAGCGCTTGCGCGCCTCAGGGCTGATGGCGATGAAGCCCTCGCCATCACGCGCCTTGGCCAGCTCGACCACCGCATCGGCGACCGCGGCCACCGCAGCCTCGTCGTCGGACACCAGATCGGCAACCAGCACCATCTTCGGCAGCTCACGGCGCGCGGCCTTGGTCGAGTAGCGCACCGCACGCACGTAGCGCTCGTCGAGATGCTCGAGGCCGGCGATCTGCACATCGGCGCGCGCGTCGACGAAGTCCTTGATCTCGACGATGGCCGGCACGGCGCGATTGAGATCGGTGCCGAAGAACTCCAGGCAGACCGTGCGCACATGCTCGGGCATGCGGTGCAGGATGAAACGCGCCGAGGTGATGAGGCCATCGCAGCCCTCCTTCTGCACGCCAGGCAAGCCGCCGAGGGCCTTGTCGGTGACGTCCTTGCCGAGCCCCGGCTTGCGCATCAGCGCGGTCGGGATCTCGAGCAGCTCGGGCTCGCCCTTGGGCGTGGTGCCGTTGGCGGCGAAGCGGCTGATGCGAAAGCGCGCGACCTCGGTGTCCTGAAGCTTGCCGAGGTTGTGATCGACGCGCTCGACCTCGAGCCAATCGGCATCCGGGGTCACCATGCGCCAGGAGGCGAGGTTGTCGATCGCGGTGCCCCAGAGCACGGCCTTCTTGCCACCGGCGTTCATGGCGACATTGCCGCCGATGCAGGAGGCGTCCTGCGAGGTCGGATCGACGGCGAAGGCGAGGCCATTGGCGTCGGCGAGATCGGCGACCCGGCGAGTGACCACGCCGGCGCCACAGCGCACCGTCGGCACCAGCCCCGCGGAGCCGGGACCGTTGCTGGCGCCTGTGCCAGACGCTTTGCCGGATGCTGTGCTGGACTCTGTGCCGAGATCCGTGCTGGCATCTGTGCTGAGATCCGCGCCGGACCTTGAGCCGGGCAATACCAGGTACTCGACACCGGAGAGGCTCTCAAGCTTTTCAGTGTTGATCACCGCCGAGCGCGGCGACAGCGGCACCGCCGAGCCGGTGTAGCCGGTGCCGCCGCCGCGCGGGATCAGCGACAGCCCGCAGTCGATGCAGGCGGCGACGATCGGCGCGACCTCTTCTTCAGTATCCGGCAGGATGACCACGAACGGCATCTCGACGCGCCAGTCGGTGGCGTCGGTCGCGTGCGAGACCCGCGCCAGTCCGCCGAAGTCGATGTTGTCCTTGCGGGTGATGCCGCTGAGCCGCTTGCGCAGGCGTTGGCGCAGCGCGCGGTCGGCATCGAGCTGGGCGTCGAAGCGGGCGATGGCGTCACGCGCCGCGCTCAGCAGCACCGCAGCCTCGGCGTTATCGTTCAGGCGTGCCTCGAACTGTTCGAGCCGATGCCGCAGCGCATCGAGCAGCAACCGGCGGCGTTTAGGGTCTTCGAGCAGATCGTCTTGCAGATAGGGGTTGCGGGTCACCACCCACATATCGCCCAAGACCTCGAACAGCATCCGCGCCGAGCGTCCAGTGCGCCGCGAGCCACGCAGTTGCTCGATGCGCTGCCAGTTCTCCAGGCCGAGAAAGCGGATCACGATCTCGCGGTCCGAGAACGAGGTGTAGTTGTAGGGGATCTCGCGAATGCGCGGCGCTGCGCTCGGGCTGTCAGCGGGCTCGGGGCGTTTAGGGGCCGCGTTTGGCGACAGGAGCGTTTCTGGCTGTGGGCGGTCTGGATCGAGCATGAAGGGTCATGGCACTGCTTGTAGATACCGTCGATCTTATCGCAGCCGGGCGGGTCACCGGCGATGACATCGGGCAGAACAACCGCGTGTTGGCGCGGGTTAAGGCCACTCAGGCGAGCCCATCCTCAATCTGCGGCACCGATGTCGCATGCGCCCTGATGGAGCCGCGCAGCCTGTATCGTCCTGGTCTGCCGCATGGCAGATTGCGCCCCAGCTGGTACTGATGGCCTGTTGGATTCAGGTATCTGACGATCAGCTGCGATGGCGATAAACTGACGGGCCAGAGCATCCCGGCATCCAGCCCGCCCGATCACCGCAGGGAGACACCGCCATGCGCTTTTTCAACACCGAAGGCCCGGTGCGCCCAGAGATGCACTATGTGCTGCCGCCGCTCCAACGCTGGGATCTGGACGCAGTGCTGCGGATGGTCGAGCAGCAAAAATACTTCTTGCTCCACGCCCCGCGCCAGACCGGCAAGACCTCTTGCCTGCTGGCGCTGATGGAACGGCTCAACCGCGAGGGACAGTATCTGGCGGTCTATGCCAATCTCGAAACCGCCCAGGCGGCGCGCGAGAATCTCGTGCTGGCGATGACCGACATCGTGCAGACCATCGCCGATGAAGCGCGCGCGGACACTGGCGAACAGGGCCTGGCGGAACTGGCGGATGAGGTGCTGGCGCGCAATGCCCCCACCCGCGCCCTGCGCGAATTTCTCACCCAATGGTGCGAGCGCAGCGAGCGTCCGCTGGTGCTGTTTCTCGACGAGGTCGATGCCCTGGTCGGCGACACTCTCATCTCGCTGCTGCGCCAATTGCGCGCCGGCTATCGCCAGCGCCCCCGCTCCTTTCCCAGCACCATCGTGCTGTGCGGCGTGCGCGATCTGCGCGACTATCGCATCCACGCCAGCTCCGAGGACGAACCCATCAGCGGCGGCAGCGCCTTTAACATCAAGGCTAAATCCCTGCGGCTGGATGACTTTAATGCCGAAGAGGTCAACAGACTGCTCGCCGAGCACACCCAGGAAACCGGGCAGGTCTTCACTCCCGAGGCATTGGCGCGGGTCTGGACCCTGACCCTGGGGCAGCCTTGGCTGGTCAATGCCCTGGCCTATGAGTGCTGTTTCGAGCTGCCCGCTGGACGCGATCGCGCCGAACCCATTGATGCCAACCTGATCGACCAAGCGAAGGAACATTTGATCCTGCGCCGCGTCACCCATCTTGATCAGCTCGCCGACAAGCTGCGCGAGCCCCGGGTGCGACGCATTATCGAGCCGATGCTGGCGGGCAATCCGCTCGGCGAGATCCCCGCCGATGAGCGCGATTATCTGATTGATCTCGGCCTGTTGCGGCGGGTCAATGGCGGCAGTCTCGCCGTGGCCAATCCCATCTATCGCGAGGTGCTGCCGCGCACCCTGGCCAGCGGGCCGAGCGATGCCATGCCACAGATCCGCCCCACCTGGCTGACCGCCAGCGGCGAACTCGACCCCGAGGCGCTGTTCGCGGCCTTCCTCGCCTTCTGGCGTCAACATGGCGAGGCGCTGCTCGGCAGCGCGCCCTATCACGAGATCGCGCCGCATCTGGTGCTGATGGCCTTCTTGCAACGGGTGGTCAACGGCGGCGGCAGCCTGGAGCGGGAATATGCCATCGGGCGCGGGCGCATGGATCTGTGCCTGAGATACGGGCGCCTGACCCTGGGCATGGAGCTGAAAGTCTGGCGCCCCGGCGCGCCTGATCCGCTCAGCAAGGGACTGACGCAACTCGATGAGTATCTCGCCGGCTTGGGACTGGACAGCGGCTGGTTGGTGATCTTCGACCGCCGCTCCGGCATCCCGCCGCTGGCCGAGCGTTTGAGTAGTCAGGACACCCAAACCTCCAGCGGGCGAGCGGTGCGGCTGGTGCGGGCTTGAGGAGCGCCGCCAGCGCACCTTCCTCGATGTAAGCCGAAGCGTTGAGCCTGCGTCGAGACCAGGATCGCCGAGGGCACCCGAGCGTTGACGATCGCACCATGCCTCCCTAACCTGTTCTTAAGAAACTCGATCAGCCACCGAATGCCGACCCTCGTCGGCGGTGGCTTCAACAGGCGAGGTGATCTATATGATCCAATTGACGGTCAATGGCCAGGAGCAGGCGCTTGATGTGGACCCGCAGACACCTCTGCTCTGGGTGCTGCGCGACCATCTCGGGCTGACCGGCACGAAGTTCGGCTGCGGTATCGCCCAGTGTGGCGCCTGTACCGTGCATCTCGACGGTGTTGCCACGCGCTCCTGCGTGACCCCGGTCTCCGCAGTGGAAGGCCGTGAGGTCACCACCATCGAGGGACTATCGACGGATGCCGAGCATCCGGTGCAGCAGGCTTGGATCGACTTGGACGTGCCGCAATGCGGCTTCTGCCAATCCGGCCAGATCATGGCGGCGGCCTCGCTGCTGGCAGAGAACCCGACGCCCAACGATGCCGATATCGACCAAGCGATGAGCGGTATCCTGTGCCGCTGCGGCACCTACAACCGCGTGCGCGCCGCGATCAGACGGGCCGCCGAGACCGGCACCGAGGAGGTCTGAGATGGGTATCACAAGACGCGGTTTCCTGCAGGCGAGCGCCCTCACCGGCGGCGGCCTGCTGATCGGCTTCCAGATCCCCGCCGCCGAGGCGCGCACCGCGCCGGTGGCCGAGGATGCCTTCGCGCCCAACGCCTGGGTGCGCATCGATCCGGACGGCACCATCACTGCAGTCGTCGGCAGCTCGGAGATGGGCCAAGGCGTGATGACCGCCATCCCGATGCTGCTGGCCGAGGAGCTGGAGGCGGACTGGTCCCGCATCCAGGCCGAATTTGCCCCCGCTGACGCCGCCTACACCAACCCGATCATCGGGCAGCAGCTCACTGGCGGCAGCACCGCCGTGCGCGGCTACTGGACGCCGGTGCGCGAGGCCGGTGCCGCCGCACGGATGATGTTGTTGGCTGCCGCGGCACAACGCTGGGGTGTGAGTGAGAGCACCTGCGTGGCCAAGCAAGGCGAGATCATCCACGAGGCCAGCGGTCGCCGTCTCGGCTATGGCGAGCTGGCCAGCGACGCCGCCAAGCAGTCGGTGCCGGAGGCGGTGTTCCTGAAGGAGCCGGATGAGTTCAACCTACTGGGCACCTCGCAAAAGCGCCTGGATACACCGCAGAAGTGCAATGGTCGCGCCCTGTTCGCTCAGGACATCCAGCGCCCGAACATGCTCAACGCCGTGGTGCAGCGCTGCCCGGTTTTCGGCGGCACGCGCAAGGGCTTCGATGCCGAGTCGGCGCGTCAGATCAAGGGCGTGGTGGATGTGGTGCCACTGCATGAGGATGCCGTGGCCGTGCTCGCCGAGACCTGGTGGCCCGCCGAGCAGGCGCGCAAGCAACTGACGATCGACTGGGACTTCGCCGGTCATGGCGACCTCTCCAGCGCGGAAATCAGCCGCCTGTTCGAACAGGCGGTCGATAACGGCAAGAGCGTCCGTGCTGAGGGCGATGTGGATACGGCCCTGAAGGACGCCGCCAAGACCCTCGAAGCCACCTATGAGGTGCCCTATCTCGCCCATGCCTGCATGGAGCCGATGAGCTGTGTCGCCGAGGTGAGCGACGACGGCTGCGACATTTGGGTCGGCACCCAAGCCCAGACCCGCACCCAGAAGACCGGCATGGAGATCACCGGCCTGCCGCGCGAAAAGGTGCGAGTCCACACCCTGTTCTTGGGTGGCGGCTTCGGTCGTCGCTCAGAGCAAGACTTCGTGCGCGACGCGGTGACGCTGGCCAAGCAGTCCGGGCGTCCGGTCAAGGTGATCTGGAGTCGTGAGGACGATATTCGCCACGATTACTACCGGCCAGCCACCCTCAACCGTTTCGCCGCCGCCTTGGACGCGGACGGCAAGCCGCTGGCCTGGCGCCATCGGATCGCTGGACCCTCGATCCGCGCCCGTTTCTTCAGCGAGGTGCGCGAGAGTGGCATGGATGGCTCCTCGGTCGAGGGCGCCGAGAACCTCCCCTATGCCATCGACGCGCTCGAGGTGACCTATGCGATGGTCAATCCACCGGTGCCGGTCGGCTACTGGCGCTCGGTGGGTAGCTCGCAGAACGCCTTCGTCACCGAGGCCTTCTTCGATGAGCTGGCGCGGGCCGCTGGCCGCGATCCCCTCGAGCTGCGCCTTGAACTGCTTGCCGAGCATCCACGCCATCTCGGGGTGCTCGAGCTGGCGGCGGAGAAGGCCGGTTGGGGCGAGCCCTTGCCGGAGGGACGCGCCCGTGGCATCGCCGTGGCCGAGTCCTTTGGCAGCTTCTGCGCCCAGGTCGCGGAGGTGGAGATCGCCGATGATCAGGTGAAGGTTAGGCGCGTGGTCTGCGCTATCGACTGCGGCCAGATTGTCAATCCATCGATCATCGAGGCGCAGATGGAAGGCGGTATCCTCTATGGCCTGAATGCCACCCTCAACGGCGAGATCAGCATCAAAGACGGCCGGGTCGAGCAGGGCAACTTCGATGATTATCCGCTCCTGAACATCAGCGAGATGCCGGAGATTGAGGTCCATATCCTCGAGTCTGATGCCTCGCCGGGTGGCGTTGGCGAGCCGGGTACGCCGCCGATCGCCCCGGCGGTCGCCAATGCGGTGCTGGCCCTAACGGGTAAGCCGGTCAGGCGATTACCGATCCGGCTGTGAGCCGCCGGCTGAGCTTCTCGGCTGAGTTGCCCAGCGGCGTTGCCTGGCTGCGTCGCGTCACCCAGCCGAGCCGCCTTGCAGTGCGTTACCAACAGTCGGTTGAGTTCCGAATCTTGGTGGCTAGGTCGCGTGCAAGAATGGCCTCTGACGCTGCCAATGCCGCTTTTCTCGGCAGCGTCTCCGTGGTGATGTCCCGGTCATGATTCAGGCGGATCAAGCGGTGCTCGAGACCGCCGCTGGTTGGCTGCGGGCCGGCTGCGGTGTCCATCTGGTGACGGTGTTGCAGACCTGGGGCTCCTCGCCGCGGCCCGCCGGCTCGCTTTGGGCGTTGGCGCAAGACGGGGTGCAGGATAGCGTGCACGCTGGCGCACCGAATTCGGCGCAAGCGGGCGCGATGGAGATTGCGCGGGGCGAAGCGGGGGAGGAGACGGCGCATGGGTTAGCAGTCGATGCGCGGGATGGTCCATCCAACGCGGTGCAGGATGGTTCCAGCGTCGGCTCGGTCTCGGGTGGCTGCCTGGAGGATGCGCTTCGCCGCCATCTGTGCGAGCGCGGCCCTTCGCCGCGGCCCGAGGTGCTGCGCTATGGCGTTACCGCCGCAGAGGCACAGCGCTTTGGGCTCCCCTGCGGGGGGCGCGTGGAGCTGCTGGTGGAATGCCTGTCAGACCCAGAGCCGCTGGAGCAGATCCTGGCGACACTTGCCGCGCGCCGGCGCATCGCGCGTCGTGTCGCCTTGGCCGATGGCGCTGTGAGCCTGGTCCCGGCCGCCCGAGATGAGGCCGCGCTGCAGCGCGAGGAAGGTGCGGTGGTGCGGGTCTTCGGTCCCCAGTGGCGGTTGCTGCTGATCGGCGATGGCCTCATCGCACGCCTGGTTGCGGAGATGGCGCTGGCGCTGGGCGATGAGGTCATCCTCTGCGATCCACGTATCCAGGACCCGGCCGGCTGGTCCTTATCCGGAGTGTGTCTCGAGACCCGCATGCCGGATGATGCCGTGCGCGAGCAAGCCAGTGATCCGCTCAGCGCAGTGATGACCCTCGCCCATGATCCGCGTCTGGATGATCTGGCGTTAATGGAGGCACTCAACGCCGAGACTGGCTATGTCGGCGCCCTAGGCTCCCGGTCCAGCCATGCCCAGCGCTGTGAACGCTTGGTCACGCTCGGGGTGTCGGCGGCGCGGCTGGCGCGCTTGCGCGGTCCCATCGGGCTGGCCATCGGTGGCCGCACCCCGGCCGAGATCGCTGTCTCTGCCATCGCCGAGCTGATCGCGGTGCGCAACGGCTCGCCACTCGCACAGCGCGAGCCGCTGAGCGCGGCTGGCGATGCCGCGACTGGCTGACCAGGTTTGGCGCAGACGCCGATCGTCATCTACCGCGACGAGCGGTCATGAACATCCTGCGACCTCGGGCTATTATCGGCCAATGAGATCCCGCCATCCGTTAGGACGGCGATAGGCGAGGTGATGCGTGATGCCGGTTGGGCTGTTGCTGGCCGCAGGTGAAGGCCGCCGTTTTGGCTCCGATAAACGGCTGCAGCTGCTGCCAGATGGCACACCGATGGTGGTGGCCGCTGCGCGTCCGCTGCGCTCAGTGCTGTCTCGGGTGTTGGCCGTGGTGCGCGCGCCCGGGCCGGTCGCCGATCGTCTGGCAGCAGAGGGGTTGGACGTGATGATCTGCCCTGCCGCCAGCGCTGGTATGGGGCATAGCATCGCCTGTGGTGTCGCTGCCAGCCGCGATGCCGATGGTTGGCTGATCGCGCTCGGCGACATGCCTTGGATTAGCGCGAGCAGCATCGCCGTGGTGGCTGAGGCGCTGATTGCTGGGGCTCGGGTGGTGCGCCCGGTGCATGCAGGCGTTGCCGGCCATCCGGTCGCCTTCAGTGCCAGCTTCGGCCCGGCGCTTCAGCGCCTGCAAGGCGATCAAGGCGCGCGTGGTTTACTGCGGCAGGTCGCGGTGACCGAGGTGCTCTGCAATGACCCTGGTGTGTTGCGCGATGTTGATCGCCCGCAGGACTTGTCGCCAACCTGAGCCGGTGCGGGTGCTAACCTGAGTAGTTGCGAGTGCCAAGCTGAGTCAATCCTGCTCGCCCGCAGTTGGCCACCGAGCGATGCACCCTAGGGCGATTGACGTTCGCCCCCGAGCCAGTCAAGCTTCTCGCCACAACTGGATCAACGTGCTGCCTGATGCTGCCATGAAAGAGCTGCTGTGGGATAAGACGCTAAGTATTGATGTGCCGGAGATCGACCAGGATCATCGCCGCCTGCTCGAGCTGTTCAATCGGCTTGGGCAGGCCGCGGAAGACGCTGAGCCGCAGGCGTACATCGAGGCCATCATGGACGAGCTGATCAGTTGCACGGGCTGGCATTTCCAACATGAGGAACGGCTGATGGAGAAGTACGGCTATCATGGACTCGAGGAGCACCGGGCCGAGCATCAGGATCTCATGGCGCGTGGTCGGGCGCTGCAGCAGCAATTGCGGCAAGCCGGAGCCCCGCCATCGGTGCAGGAGATCGCCGTGCTCGAGCACTGGCTCACCGGGCACATCTATGGGGCCGATATGGCCATGGGCGCTCAGCTGGCTGAGGCGATGTAACAACGCGGTGTATCCGAGCGGGAGCGGCAGTTTCTAGGATCATTGCCCGACGATCAGCTGAGACGACCACAGGGCCATGGACGATATTTCTAGGATCGACATTCTTTGGGTGCTCTTGAGCAGCGTCTTGGTGCTGCTCATGCAGGGCGGCTTTTTGTGCCTGGAATCGGGGCTGACACGGAGCAAGAACGCGATCAATGTTGCCCTGAAGAACGCCTCCGATTTCCTCATCGCGGTGCTGGCCTGGTACCTGATCAGCTTCGGTCTGATGTTCGGCGACTCCGAGCAGGGTTGGATCGGCCGCGATCGTTTCGTGTCCGACCTGTCCGCGGGCGACCCTTGGGAAGCCAGCTTCTTCCTCTTTCAGCTCATGTTCTGCGCCACCGCGGCGACCATTGTCTCCGGCGCGGTGGCCGAGCGGATGCGTTTCAATGGCTATCATCTGGTCACCCTGATCGCGGTGGTGTTGATCTATCCGGCCTTCGGCCACTGGGTCTGGGGTGGCGCACTGGGCGGCGAGCCTGGCTGGTTGGCCGAACTGGGGTTCATCGACTTCGCGGGCTCGACCGTGGTGCACAGTGTCGGTGGCTGGATCGCACTCGCGGCACTGCTGGTGGTTGGTCCACGCGCGGGGCGGTTCGATGACGACGAGCCGCGGCTGATCCCGGGCAGTAATCTGCCGCTGGCGATGCTGGGGGTGCTGCTCTTTCTGGTCGGTTGGGTCGGCTTTAATGGCGGTAGCACCCTGGCACTGGATGCGTCCGTACCAGGCATCATCATCAATACCTTGCTGTCCGCAGCGGCCGGCGGCGTGATGGCCTACTTGCTGGCCCGCTGGCTGACGCGCTGGCTTGCGTTCGCCGGTCTGGATCAGGTAGCGGTACCCTTGAACGGTGTCATCGCTGGCCTGGTGGCGATCACGGCCGGCTGTCATGTCGTCGCGACCTGGGAGGCGATCCTCATCGGCGCCCTGGCGAGCCTGTTCATGGTCTTGGCCATCGAGGGCTTGGCCCGTCTGCGCATCGATGACGCGATCGGCGCCATCCCAGTGCACCTGGTCGCTGGCATCTGGGGCACGCTGGCGGTCGCGCTGTTTGGTGCCCCGGCGTTGATCGGCACCGGACTCTCGCTGGGCGAGCAACTGGCTGTGCAGGCATTAGGCGTCGTCATCGCTGGCGCCTGGTCGTTTCCGCTGGCGTACCTGCTGTTGCGCCTGCTCAACCGCTTTTACCGATTGCGCGTGAGTGCGAGCGATGAGCGCCTCGGTCTGAACGTCTCCGAGCACGGAGCAAAGACCGAGATGGTGGACCTGATGACCGCACTGAAACGCCAGGAACGTTCGGCCAACCTGTCCTTGCGGGTGCCGGTCGAGCCCTTCACTGAGGTCGGGCAGATTGCTGCCCAGCATAATCGGCTGATGGAAGGGCTCGAACAGGCCGTGACGCGCAGCCAAGCGATTGTGCGCGATCTGCGCGACGGCATCCTGACCTTCACTCAGGCTGGCCTGCTGACCAGCCTGAATCCCGGTGCCGAAAAGATCCTTGGGGTCACGGGCGAGGCGGCGCTTGGCACCGCGCTGAGCGTTTACCTAGATCCCGCTAGCAGTCAGGCGATCGGCACGGAGGCCAGGGATACCTGCTGGGGTGGTGATCCGGCAGCCTTGACGAGGGCTGGCAAGCTGGAGGTTGCCTTGCGTCGGCGCGAGGCGGGTCAGCCGGTCTTTGTCGAGCTGGCCATCACCCTGGACTCCCGCTCCCCGGACGGCTACACCTGCCTGATGCGCGACATCAGCGATCGGCGCCGAGTCGAGGTCCAGCTGTTCGAGGAGAAAGAGCTGGCGCAGACCACGCTGGAGGCGATCGCTGACGGTGTGATCACCACCGACCGCGGCGGGCGCGTGGTTTACATGAACGCGGTTGCCGCGCAGCTGACCGGTTGGCCGTTGGAGGCGGCCAAAGCGCAGCCGCTGTATCGCGTGTTTCCGGTCGTGAATTCGCCGACCGAGATGCCGAGTGACTGGATCACGCGCCGGGTGCTTGGCGAGGGCGAGACCCTGGTCGAGTCGAAGTCGCGGTTACTCTACTGTCGCGATGGCAATGTCCATGTGGTGCAGCATACGGCGGCACCGATTCGCAGTGCCGATGGACAGCTGCGGGGACTCGTCGTCGTCTTCCACGACAAGACGCAGGAGCGGGCGATGGAGCGCCGGCTAACCTATCAGGCCAAGCATGATGCGCTGACGGGCCTGATCAATCGTGGCGAGTTCGAGCACCGGCTCAGCGAATTGATCGAGCAGCTCGAGGACGGTCCGGTCCAGCATCTGCTGTGCTACATCGATCTGGATCAGTTCAAGCTCGTCAACGATGTCTGCGGCCATGCCGCTGGTGACGCCCTGCTGCGCCAAATTGCCAATCTGCTCAAGCGCGGACTACGCAGCGCCGACACCCTGGCGCGCCTAGGTGGCGATGAATTCGGTCTGATCCTGGCCAATTGTCCGGTTGAGCGCGGTATCGAGATCGCCGAAACCCTTCGCGAGCGTGTGCATGCGCTGCGTTTCCCTTGGGAAGATAAGGTGTTCGGAGTCGGCGCTAGCGTCGGACTGGTGCCCTTGTCGCGCAGCCTGGGCAACCTGGCTGATGCGCTGAGTCGGGCCGATGCGGCCTGCTACGCGGCCAAAGATTCGGGACGCAACCGGGTGCATCTGTACGATCCCGACGACCGCGAGCTGAACCTGCGTCGTGGGCAGATGACCTGGGTGTCGCGCCTGCAGCGGGCGCTCGACGAGGATGGCTTCCAGCTCTTCTATCAGGGCATCGCGCCGGTGCGGCATCCAGAGGATGTCAGCAGCCACTTCGAGATCTTGCTGCGCTTGACCGGCGATGGCGATGCGGTGATGCCGCCAGGGGCCTTCATCCCGGCTGCCGAGCGCTATGGGCTGATGCCGGACATCGACTATTGGGTGGTCGAGCACAGCCTGGAGTGGCTTTCGGCCTATCAGGCGCAGGGCGGTCATGGCATCAAGCGCTGCGCGATTAACCTCTCCGGCGCGACCCTGGGCAATGATAAGCACACGGCCCGCATCCGCGCAGCCCTCTCGCGCCACAAGGTCGACCCGGCGCTGATCTGCTTCGAGATTACCGAGACCTCGACCATGGCCAATGTTGATCAGGCCAAGCGGTTCATCAACGAGGTCAAGCAGCTCGGCTGCCGCTTCGCCCTCGATGACTTCGGCAGCGGCCTCTCATCGTTCGGCTATCTGAGCGATCTCGATGTCGATCTGGTCAAGATCGACGGCAGCTTCATCCGCGACCTCGACAGCAATCCAATCCATCGGGTCATGGTCGAAGCCATCGTCAGTATTGCCGGCGTGATGGGACTCGGGAGCACCGCTGAGTTCGTCGAGAATGCTCGCGTGGTTGAGATCCTGCGCGAGATTGGTGTCGACTATGCCCAGGGCTATCACCTGGCCCGACCGCGCCCGCTGGCTGAGTATCCACCGCTCCAGAGACGGCTATCAGGCCCGGATCAGCGATGAAGCTCTTGAAGCTCTCGCGTATCGCACAAGGATTCGTTAGGCTTTAAGCCATGGCAAAGAAACGAAAGAAACCAGCAAATCGGGCGAGCGCCAAAGCGGCCGCGACGCAGAGCCCCGAGGTGCGCGAGCGCGAAGCACTGCAAGCCCTTGAGGCCGGGCGTTACCGCGAAGCGATTGCCGACCTCAAGGCCCTGCTCAAGGATGATGCGGCCAGCGAGCGCAGTGCCACGCGGCGGTTAGCGCTCGCCGAGGCCTATGCCGGTCGGGCACAGGAGTTGACCGATAAGGGCATGCTCAAGGAGGCACTGGTGATCTGGGAGAACCGTGCTGCCCTTGGTCCTGAGGTGCCGCCGGCCCTGGAGCACGGCCTGCTGTGCCTGCGCCTTGGCAATCTAGAGCCGATGCTCAAGCTCTGGTTGCAGCGCGAGGCGCTGTCGTCTGCCGAGCGCGAGCGTCTCGGGGAGCAACTCGCGGCGGCGGTGCTGGCTGGTGATCAGCAACTCCTTGCCCGGCTTGATGCCGATGATCTGATTCGACGCCATGCCGAGCCGGCGCGCACCGCGCTTGAAGCCTACTGCGCTAAGGATGCGAAGGCGCTCGAGGCGGCCTTGGCGCAGATTCCGTTCCGCTCGCCCTATCGGGCCTGGACCACGTTGTTGAAGGCGCTCGTTCGCGCCGAGCAGGAGCCAGAGGCGGCCCGCGCAATGCTCGAACGCATCGGCGATGACTCAGCCTTTGCCCCGCTAAGGCGCGCGGCCGAACTGGCGTTGCTCGATGATGCCGGGTTCATCAGCGCGCTTGAGCATGCCGGACCACAGCAGGCGGCCTTTGCCGCACAGCTCCGCGGTTGGTTGCCACAGCAGCTGGAGCTGGCTCAGGCGCTGGCCGCGCTGGGTGCCAAGCCGAAGCCCGCTAACTCGAAGCCCGCCAAGTCCGCGGATCAACAAGCGCCCAATCGGCAAGCGATGGATCATCAAGGTCTGCTCCGCCTGCTGCAGCGCTATCGGGATCTGCTCGGCGCAGACTGGGTGCAACAGGCCAAGCTGCGGCTGTTGCCGCCCATCTCCGAGCCCTGGGGGCCGCGTCCGAAGGGCTGGCGCGAATTGACTGACCTGGAGCAGGCCTTGGTCGAGGCCTGGAACGCGGAGGACCCTCAGGGTGGTTTCGGCTGGGACCCCCCCGAGGCGTGGGAGGCGGTGGCCGATGCGCTCAGCAAGCCGCATTGCACTGGCGCTGGCCTTGCGGCGCAAGATCGACTGCTCGGGGCGGCCCTCGCCCTGCGGCGTTTCGATGCGCGTTACAAACTCCTCGAGACCGATCCGAGCAAGGGCCCTGTTGACACCGATCCCGATTCGGGCGAAGCGATTGCGGCTGAGCAGCTCGAGCGCAGCCTAGCGTTCGACCCAGACCATCGCGAGACCTATCTGCGGTTGATCAGCTGGTATCGGCGCGCCGATCGATTGAAGGACGCTCGGCGCATCCTGAGCGTTGCCCAAAGGCGCTGGCCCAAGGATATGGCGGTGTTGGAGGCTGCGATGCAAACGGCGCTTGCCAGCAATGCCTTCAAGAAGGCTGCCGGGCTGGCGCAGCAGATGCTCAAGGTCGATCCGATCAACACCGGTGTGCGTCAGCAACTGGTCAAGGCGCATCTCCGGCATGCCGCGAAACAGATCCGCAACCGGCGCGGAGATCTCGCGCTCAAGGAGGTGGGCGAGGCGCGCAACTGGGTCGCGCGTGGCGCGGGCCAAGACCATTTGCGTGAGCGCCTGACCTGGATCGATGATGTGTTGGCGATGCATTACGTCGATCGCGATGCGGCGCGTGGCCGGTTGCTGGAGCGGTTGCAGCAACGGGGCGAAGGGCTCGCGGGTCGTGTCGAGCTGATGCTCGCGATTGACGAGCTCACGGTGAGCCAGGCACAGGTTGCCAAACTGCTGGAGTTGAAATCGGAGAAGGTCCGTGATGCCGCTGATCTGCGGTCAATCATCACCCATTTACGACAGTTTCTCGATCAAACCGAACGTTTCACCAAGGGCTTATCCGATCAGCTCAAGGTGATGCTGAAGGGGGCGCCTTGGAAGCAGCTCGAGCGCGCGGAGCTAGAGGTGGCTTGTGAGCCCCTGCGCCGCATGCGGCTCCATGATGCCCGTCAGGAGGCTGCCCGCGCCGCCCTGAAACGCTGGCCGCGGACGCCAATCTTCGAGTTTAACCTCTATCACAGCCAATATTCCGATCAGGGCCACCCGAAGCCAAAAGAACTGGAGCGGATGCGCGAGGCCTTGCAGCGAGCCGAGGAGGCTGGTGACATGCGCGTGGCAAACGAGCTGCGCGAGCTGGTGCGGCAGTTCCTCCCGTTCGGCGGCCTGCCAATGCCAAGCTTTGATCCGGACTTTGATCCGGATTTTGATCCGGACTTGGACCCAGACTGGGATGAGGGTTCAACCGATCAGATGGCGGCCTTGCTCACCGGTGCGCTTGGGCTCGATAAACTACTCGACGCCCTGAAACGCAAGCCATTGAGGCAGGCGCTCGAGGAGTCCAGCATGCCCGGGGTCTTGCGTGCCCATTTCCTTGAAATGGCGGAAGAAGAGGGTGAAGAATCGGTGGTCGAGATGCTCGAAGCGATCGTGTTGAGTGCCGTGAACAGTCTCGACGGGTTGCCGCTGCCGAATGCCGGCTCCGGTTCCGGCTCCGGCTCCAAACAGCGCAATCGCAAGTCCAAGAAATTCCCTTTTAATTTAGATCTATTCTGATGGCTGATCCCTTTCTCGTGCTCGGCATCGATTCCGATGCCGACGATGCTGCCGTGGAAGCGGCCTATCGCAGTGCGATCAAGCGCTGTCCACCCGACCGCGATCCGGCCGCGTTTCAGGCCGTGCGCGAGGCCTATGAGCAGTTGCGCACCCGGCGTGATCGGATTGCCTATCGGCTGTTCGAGACCACGCCGCCGCAACCGATCGACATCTTGCGCCGGGCCCAGGTCAGCCGGCGCGCTGCCCAGTCGACGACCCCGTCCGCGGCCAAGCTCGACGGGAAGCCCAGCGCCAAGCCGGCGACTGAACGGGCCTCTGTATCAGACGCTTCGGACATGCAGCGCCCTGCTCCGGAGCGGTTTCAAGCCTTGCTGAGAGGTGAGCCCTAAATGGATACGGCCACCAAGGATCGGCTCGCGGAACGTTTTCGCATCTACCTGGATCAACCGCCCGCGGCCGCGCAGACCAGTGCAGATCTGTTCGGCGATGCCGAGGATAATGCCCCGAACGCGCCGGATCTGTTCAGCCTGCTTGCAGAGGTCGCAGCGCTGAAGAACGAGGTCAAGCTTGAATCGCGTCAGTTCAAGACCGCGCTCGATGAGTTTCGTGGGCTCTTCGAGAACCTGCAATCGGCTCAGACGCGTCTTGAGCAGGAACGGCAGCGGCGGCGTGAGCAGGAGCGTGGTGCACGCCGGCGCGAGCACAAGGAACTGCTGCTCGAGCTGTTGGAGCTGCGCGACCGGCTCCAGGCCGGACAGGCGAGCGCAGCTGGTTATAAGCCTAAAGGGCTGTTCGGTCGGCGCCGTGCGCGTGAGTTCGCAGCGGCCATGGCCGAGGGGCTGGCGATGAACCTGCGCCGGCTCGATGAGACCCTAGCGCGGCGCGGCGTGCGGCCGCTGCCGGCGCTCGGCAAGACCTTTGATCCGCATCGGATGCATGCCGCTGAGTTGGCCTTCGATCCAGAGATCCCCGCTGGTCAGGTGATCGCCGAACGCCGCCCCGGCTTCCTGCTCGAGGACGAGCTGCTGCGGATCGCTGAGGTGGTCGTCAATCGCCCTGAGGCGGTCGGGCCGGCTGAGCCACCAGCGCCACCAGAGCTTGCGGCATCTGAGAGAACTGCCGCACCGACCAGGCCTGAAGCTGCACCTATCGCGTCTGCACCTATCGCGTCTGCACCTGCCGCGTCTGCAAAGCCTGCGGCCGCTGCTGAACCCATCAACCAGACACCGACCGAGCCTTCTCCATGAGCGACATCATCATCGGCATCGATCTTGGCACCACCAATTCGGAGGTCGCGGTGTTACGCGATGGCCGCGCGGAGGTGCTCGAGGTCGATGGCTCCCGTATCCTGCCCTCGATCGTTGGCATTGCCGATGACGGCGCCCTATTGGTCGGCCAGGCCGCGCGTAATCAGTATGCCCTGTATCCGGAGCGCACCATTCGCTCGGTGAAACGACGCATGGGCGAAGATGTCCGGCTGCCGATGGGCGATCAGTCCTACAGCCCGCAGGAGATCTCGGCGTTGATCCTGAAGCGGCTCAAGCGCGCCGCCGAAGAACAGCTAGGCGAGCCGGTCGGCAAGGCCGTGATCACGGTGCCGGCCTACTTCTCCGATGCCCAGCGCCAAGCGACCCGCAATGCCGGCGAGCTGGCCGGGCTCGAGGTGGTGCGCATCATCAACGAGCCTACCGCCGCTGCCTTGGCCTACGAGGTCGACGCCGAGCAGCCGCGCACCATCCTGGTCTACGACCTGGGTGGCGGCACCTTCGATTGTTCGGTGGTGCGTGCCGGTGGCGAGATCACCGAGGTACTGGCCAGTCATGGCAACAACCACCTCGGTGGTGACGACTTCGACGCCAAGCTCATCGAGCATGTCGTCACCCACCTGAAGGAGCAGCACGACTGTGATCCCAGCCAGGATCAGGCCGCGATGGCGCGCATCATGCGCGCCTGCGAGACGGCCAAGATCGCGCTCAGCGATGCCCCCTATGCGCGCATCGACGAGGAGTACCTGCTGCCCGATCGCAATCCGCCAGTCAACCTGTCGTTGGAGGTCAGCCGCCTCGACTACGAGGCGATGATCGAAGGCTACATCGACGAGACCCTGGATGCCGTGCATACCGCGCTCAAGGGTGCCGAGCTGACGGTGTCCGACATCGACGAGGTGGTGTTGGTAGGTGGTGCCACGCGCACCCCGGTGATCCAAGCGCGACTCGAGGAACTGCTCGGGATGCAGCCGCGCGCCGAGATCGACCCCGATCTCTGCGTCGCTGCGGGCGCCGCGATCCAGGCCGCAGTGATCGCCGGTCAGGCGACCAGCACCGTGCTGGTTGATGTGACGCCCTATACCTTCGGCACCAGCGCCCTGAGCGAGATGAACGGGATGCCCTATCCGTACTGCTTCGTGCCGGTCATCCGCAAGAACACGCCGATCCCAACCAGCAAGACCGAGGCCTTCCAGACCATGTTCGACGGCCAGGACGCGGTCGATGTGCACATCTACCAGGGTGAGGATCGCGATGCGCTCAACAATACCGAGATCGGCTCGTTCCATGTCGAGGGGCTGAGTGACGTACCGGCGGGTAACGTGATCCTGATGCGCTTTGATCTGGATCTGGATGGCATCCTCAAGGTCACGGCGATCGAGAAGAGCTCTGGGCTGGAAAAGCATATTGAGATCGACAACGCCACGGCCCGGTTTGAATCCGAGCAGCTCGATGCGGCCAAGCAACGCCTCGCGACGCTCATCGATGGTGATGCCGAGGTTGAGGAGGGCGCTGATGCCGACACCGAGCAGCATCGTGGGCAGGTTCGCGCCAAGGCCCTCCTTGACAAGGCCGAGCGCCTGCTGCAGAGCGCGAGCGATGAGGACAAAGAGGATCTGATCGATCTGATCGAAGCCGTGCGCGATACCTTGGAGGCAGGGGATCAGGATGGGCTAAAGCGCTCGACCGACGCCTTGGCCGATCTGATCTATTACCTGGAGACCTGAGCCCGAGCCTCGGCGCTTAGGCGCGTAGGCGCTTAAGCGCTTAAGCTTTGGGCGTCGACGACCAGCTGGATGTCAGAACGAGCGATCAGAGCCACCATGGAACGCTGTCCCAACTGCCGTGCCCGCCTCGATGAGGCCGAGACCTGCCGCCGCTGCGGTATGGAACTCGGTCTGCTGCTGGCGACCGAGCGCGCCGCTGAGCACTGGCTGCGCATCGGCATCGCCGAGTTCGTCAAGGATGAGGAGCCAGCGGCTGCGGAGCAGGCGCTGCGGCGTGTGTTGAGCCTGCGACGCGACCCGCTCGCCAAGTCGCTGCTTGGTCTTCTATATCAGCGCGTTTCCAGTTCGAGCGATCGGCTCCTGATCGATCCCGGTGCCAGGCTCGTGATCTCCAATTTTGGTGGTCGGATACTGATCTCCTCCGAGCACTCAGGTGAGCAGCCGACGCCCAATCAAAGCATGTCTTAGGCGTTCGCGAGGTGATCGATTGCCGGATGAGTTAGGGCTTTGGGCTCAGCCTCGCCGCCGACGTTGCTTTGGCTGCGGCGAGTTCGGTGGCTGCGATCGACGCATCCGTTATCTTTGCGACCTAATCCAGCCGTTTCTTGAAGCGCAATGAGGCGATCAGCAGCCCGACCAGCATGAAGCCGAGTAGCCAGAAGGTGTCCGTGGCGACCTGGTCGAGACTGGCATCGCGCAGCATTACGGCGCGGATGGCGCGCATGAAGTGGGTCGCTGGCAGCAGCTCGGCGATGTATTGCGCTGGCACCGGCATGCCCTCGTAGGGGAACATGAAGCCGGAGAGCAGGATCGAGGGCAGCAGGATGAACACCGTCATCTGCATCGCCTGCAGTTGATTGCTGGCCAGGGTCGAGAGCACCAGCCCGAGCGCGAGGCTGGCGCCGATGAAGGCCAGTGTCGCCGCGGCGAGGGCGATGAGCGATCCGTGCAAGGGCACGCCAAAGATGAGATGGCCGAGCAGCAGGATGATCGCGGTCTGCACCAGGCCGATGACGATATAGGGCAGGATCTTGCCCAGCATCAGCTCGAGCGGGCGCACCGGGGTGTTGATCAGCATCTCCATGTTGCCGCGCTCGCGCTCGCGCACGATCGCCGCCGAGGTGAACATCACCATGGTCATGGTCAGGATCACCGCCACCAGTCCAGGCACGATGTTGATCGCGGTGCGCTGCTCCGGGTTGAAGAACAGCGCGACGGCGAAGGTGGGCGTGGTGCGGTTGGCGGGGCGGCGCAGTAATTCGCTCAGTGGCATCGCGCGCAGGCCCTTGATGGCGCCGGCGATCATGGTATCGGAGCCGTCGACGATCCATTGCGCGACCGCTCGGCTGGTCTGGCCGTCGGTCGATGGGGGTGTCTGCAGTCCAGCGCCGACACTACCGCTGCGAGCGATGCGCTGGCTGAGATCGGCGGGGATGATCAAGGCGGCGCGGACCCGGCCTTCGATGATCGCGTCTTGCGCCGCGCGGATGTCGGCGTAGCGTTCAGTGAAGCGCACCACCTGGGTCGCCTCCACCGTCTGCGCCAGCACCCGGCCGAGGGCGCTGTTGGACTGATCGACCAGCGCCGCGGGGATGTGGCGCACGTTGGTGTTGATCGCATAGCCGAACAGCACCAGCTGGATCAGCGGGATCATGATCACCATGCCGAGCGTGGTGCGGTCGCGCCGCAGCTGGGTCAGTTCCTTGGTCAGGATGGCGAGGATGCGCCGGGCGGATTGCAGCAGGGCGTTCATCGCCGTTGCTCCTGGTGCTGATCCTCGTCGTTGCCGCGGTTGCCGTGATTGTCATGGGATGAAAGGGACTCGCCATACAGCGCAACTGAGGGCGCCGGGCCTGGGTGGTCCCGAGTCGGTCTACCCGTGCTGGTGACGAAGACGTCTTCCAGGCTTGGCCTCACCCGCTCCAAATCGCTAGGCGCGGGCCGTAGCGACTGCGCCTTGAGCCAGGCGATCGGATCGCTGATCCGATCCCGCACCAGCACCAGCACCAGCACCCGCAGCCGGCTGCCAAGCTGCGCCGCCGAGATCACCCCCGGCAGCGCCGCGAGTTGCTGCTTGAGCGCCCGCAGATCGGGCGCCTCGACCTCGACCACATGGGCGCCCATCGCCGCCATCAGCGCCGCCGGCGAGCCATCGGCGCGTTTATGGCCGGACTCCATGATCGCCAGCCGATGGCAGCGTTCGGCCTCGTCCATGTAATGGGTCGAGACCAGGATGCTGGCGCCGGCATCGATCAGGTCGAACAGCCGCTCCCAGAAATCGCGGCGGTTCTCGGGGTCGACCGCCGAGGTTGGCTCATCGAGAAACAAGAGCGTCGGCTTGTGGACGGTGGCCGCGGCCAGGGCCAAGCGCTGGCGCTGGCCACCGCTCATGCGCCCAGCGAGGCGGTTGCGCATCGGCTCCAGCGCATAGGTCGCGAGCAACTCGTTGATGCGGGGCGGCGTGCTCATCGGCTGTCGCAAGCGACGCCATGGGATATTGCTGCAGGTCTGGGACAGCGGCATCGGCATCCCGGAGGGGCGCATCCCGGAGGTATTCGAGGAGTTCCGCCAGATCGACAATCCCCACCGTGACCGCAGTCGTGGCCTCGGGCTTGGCCTGGCCATCGTCCGGCGCCTGTGCAGCCTGCTCGGGCTGCCGCTGAGCCTGCGCTCGCGCCTGGGGCGAGGCACGCTGGTGAGCGTTCTGCTGCCGCATGCCACCAGCCCCAGCAACGCGGTTGCGGCGTCGTCGCCGCCGCCGATCTGGCAGATGCAGGGCCGCGTCGTGCTGCTCATCGACGACGAGCGCGACGTCCTGCAGGCAACCGCGTTGTTATTAGGGCAATGGGGCTGTGCGGTGCTGACGGCGGATTCCGGCGCGCAGGCGCTGGCGCTGCTGCGCCGCGAGGGGCTGGTGCCGGATGTGATCCTCTCCGATCTGCGCCTGCGCGATGACGAGACCGGCATCGACGCCATCGCGGCCGTGCGCGCGGTGCTGCGCCAGCCCGTGCCCGCCGTCCTGCTGACAGGCGATACCGCGCCCGAGCGCATCCGCCTGGCGCGCGAGAGCGGCTACCGGCTACTGCACAAGCCCCTGCAGCCCGCCCGCCTGCGGGCGGCCTTGCAACGGGCCATGGCAGGTATCCCTGTGAACAGCGGCGCTGCGTCGCCATCCTAGCGCGGCATGTCGGACAAGTGTCGTGCTGCTGATGGGTGAATACCGCTGGATGGCGCTGCCGTTCCGCGCCGTCCGCGACTGGTCGAAGGTGTCAGCTCAGAGACACCTAAGCGTAACACTGTCTTCTGAGGGGAACGGGCTGGCGCGGGTTGAGTGGGCACAACCCGCGATTGCCTGGATGCACACGTTCGGCCTGCTGGAACTCGGGATGTAACACGAAATCAAGTGGGTATCGCACCGATCCCCGTCCGTCACCTTTCGCTCCCGAAGAACAGTTGCCGTGTTCGCTTGCTGCGGTGTCGGCTTCCGGCCAGGAGCGGTCACTGACTTGTCCGACCTAGACGTCCGGTGAAAAGCGCTGAGCGGTCGGTCGCGGCGCCCTGGCCAAACGCGTGATCTCGCCCATCGAGGCAGATTATTGACGACGCAAGAGTTTCTTGTGGATGATGCCCTTCATCAGGCGCTCTTACTGCTGCAGACGCAGCAGGCAGCACCCCCAGCAAACGCTGAACCTCGCGCTGTTGTGCGTGCAGGTCCTCGTCGTTCATCGCGAGCTGGAAATCGGCAAACTGCGGTAGATCATTGCGCCCAACTGGACATGTTGCGAGGGAGTCGCCCGTCCGGGTCGTTGACGGTGATTGAGTTGCCACCCTTGAGTCGCTCCGAGTAAACGACCACATTCGTTCCACTCTCGTGCGTCTGGCTCGGAAAGAGGATGCCGGGGTATCCGTGCGCTAGTACCAGATCGGCGAGAACCCAGGTTGGCGGCTCGACACGTCGCTCGAACTTCAGGTGGCGCCAGTCCTCGCGCCAGTCGTGCCATAGATCGTCCCAGGGCTCGCCGTCGTGGAACTGGCGCAGGTCGACCAGGTCAAACAGTGCCACGGTGTACGAGCACATGGTGCAGGGTGGTAGGAAGGGTGAGGTCTGCTGGTATTCGCGCAAGGCGGTCACCTCATCCAGCGACAGGTACAGCGCCTCCACGCCCTCTCGGTTGAATCGTCCCCCTCGGATTGCGGCGCCTGCACCGCTGGTAGGCCGACTGGCCCACTGCGGGGTATGCGCCCGGAACAACGTGGTGCCGGGAGGCAGGTCGCACAGGATCATCCGACGAACCCGGCGCTGATCGACTCCAGGTAGCCGATCGCATCCTCGGTTCGCCCTTCTTGAATCAGTTGCAACAAGGTCTTGTGGCGAAACGAGGGAATCGGCTCGTTCTTGATTAGAAAGATGGCGTGTTGCGGGTCTGGCTGCACCGCCGTGGCGGCCGACAACACGCGCATCAGGTCACGCAGTGCGCTTTGTAGTCTTGGCGATTCCGGATGGGTGCGCAGGGTGTTGCGATGGACCCCTGCCAGTTCGGCCAGATCCTGTTGTTGCAGGCCGAGGATGTCGGCAACGCCCGATGCCGAAAACCGCGACGTGCCCGGCTCCCGCGTCGATTCGAGCACGTCTGCGAAGATGGCAGCCATGAGGTTCTCCTAGGGTGTACGTCAGAAATGCATATTCTACGCACAGTATAGGCATAGCTCCAGCTGCCGCCGGTCCCTGTATGTAGCCATTCCGAGCCCCAGGCGACCTCTTCGCGTGTCAGCTGAATGCACGACTGCGGTCACGTAATCTTTCCCGCTGACTGACCGCTCCGGGTCGGAACCGAACGTTGCGAACCGCTCTTGGCACTGTCGGAGTGTGGAATCGATAGCCAGTCTGGCGAGGTGGGCGAATCCTTGACCGATTTCGACTATTCGACTCGTGGTTCGCCGAATTCGGGCGCCGACATGAACCCACGATTCTGTTATTAGTTGGAGAACATTTTGGCGACAACGACGACGCCAGATTCAGAGCTCATGGTGTGACCAACAGGTTTTGTCGACAGGACATAGAGGTAGAGTTCTGAGTGATCCGGACCCATAGCGATCAGAAGAACAACCGTCAACGCCTAGAAACCGCTGAGCCACCATGATGCTGGATTGGAACGCTATTGATACCGTCTTCCTCGATATGGACGGCACGCTGCTAGACCTGCGCTTCGATAACCACTTCTGGCTGGAGCATGTTCCGCTGCGCTATGCCGAGTCGAGAGGGATCTCGCTGGCGGCTTCTAAGGATGACCTCTACGGGCGCTATCAGGCGCTGCTGGGCTCGCTGCAGTGGTACTGCGTCGATCACTGGACGCAGGCGCTTGCGCTCGACATCGCGATGCTGAAGGCGGAGGTCGAGCATCTGATCGCGATTCACCCGCATGTGCTGAGCTTCCTCGAGGCCTTGGCCGATGCTGGCAAGCGTCGTGTGCTGGTCACCAACGCGCATCAGAAGTCGATCGAGCTGAAGATGCGCAAGACCCGTCTCGATGGTCATCTGGAGCACATCGTCTGTTCCCATGATCTCCGCGCCGCGAAGGAGTCTCCCGAGTTCTGGCCGCGGGTGCAAGCGATTGAGCCCTTCGATCCGCAGCGGACCCTGTTCGTCGACGACAGTCTGCCCGTGCTGCGGGCTGCTCGTGAGTATGGCTTCCGTTGGCTGCTGGCGATCCTGGTGCCAGATTCGGCGCAGCCGGCGCGCGCTTGTGAGGAATTTGATGCGATCGAGGATTTTTCGGCACTCTTGCCCGCGCTGGAAGCCATGGCGCCCCCACTGCCGGGCGCTGAGGCGGCAGATCGAGCAGCTCATCGAGTGCGTCGTTGATTGACACGCGCGCCTCCGGTCGCTGGCGCACCGCGATCAATTGCATCAATTGCAGCAGGCGGCCCGTGCGGATCAGCGTCATCGCTGAACAACTCCCGATGTGAGCGCAGGAGCAGACCGCTCAGCCCAAGGCGCGGGTTGCGGCCGAGCTGGCCGTAGGCCTCGGCCAGGGAGGCCGCCTCGTGGATCACGACCGGCGCGACCTCGCGGCGGGTCTCCGCCTTGATGCCCATGCTCTCCAGCTGGAGCTTCACGCTCGGCGACTCGGCCAGCAGGGCAAACTGCACACGACGTCCGCGCTGCCGACCGACCCGTAGATGCCGACCGAGGTGGTCAATGTCGGCGACATCGAGCAGGCCATCCTGGATCAGTGAGCCCAGGAGGTAGAGGCCCTGTGCTCAGACCAATGGCACGTTGTTATTGGGCTCCCGCGCTTGACTGCCTGGCGCCTGTCGTCGGGCTCTTGGTCTGCAGCGGTTGCCCTGGCGAGTCTTTGTCCGCATGCTGCGGTGGATACCTACCACCAACAGAGCCGATAACAATGATTCGATTCTTGAACAGCCTGCGTGTCCTACTGCGTCGATCCTTATTGATGCTGCTGCTGGCTCCAATGGCCATGCATGCGATGGCCGAGCCAGCGCCGATCGACATCGAAATGTCGCTCAAGCAGGTCTCCGAGCATGTCTATTACGTGCAAGGGATGGCGGGGATCGCAACCGATAATAAGGGTTTCATCTCCAATGCGGTTGCCATCGTGACCGATCAAGGAGTCGTGCTCGTGGATGCGCTGGGGTCACCCTCGCTAGCGCAGCGCTTCTTGGGGGAGATACGTAACGTCACCGAAGAGCCGATCAAGGCTGTCATCGTGACCCATTACCACGCGGATCACATCTATGGTCTGCAGGTCTTCGACGACCTTGGCGCTGAGATCATTGCCCCAGGCGGTTTTCAGGATTATCTGGACTCGCCGGCGGCGGACAATTAAACGTACCAGGTTCGGGTTTTCTGCGTATTGCTCAGCGCGCGGCCCGTTCCGGGGAGTTTCGATGCTTATCGGCGTTGGGGGCGTTGGGGGCGTTGGGGGCGCTGGCGGGTTGGCGAATCCTCTATCGGGCATGTGCCTGCGCTGTTACTCGGCACCGCTGCTGACTGATCGCATCGGACAATGAACTGCAATTGGGACGAGATGAAGGCTGCAGCCAATCTGCGTAAGCATGGCGTGAGCTTCGAGGAGGCATGCACCGTCTTTACGGACCCGTTCGCCGCCACCGGCGCCGATCCAGACCACTCGACCGGCGAGGCTCGCTGGATCACCTTTGGTGTGTCTGTTGTTGGGCGCTTGTTGACCGTGGCGCACTGCGAGCGCGACGATGTGATCCGTATCATCAGCACCAGACCCGCGACTCGATCTGAAAGGCGACTCTATGAACATGGCTGACGACAAAGATCAAGCAGACGACCTCCGCCCGGAGTATCGTCATGAGGATTTTCCCGCCGGTTTCGTACGCGGAAAGTACGCGACGAGAGTGGCCGAAGGCTCTAACATCGTACGCATCGACCCCGATCTGGTCTGGGCATTTCCCGATAGCGCCGCCGTCAACGAGGCCCTGCGAGCCTTGGTTCAGATCGCCGAGCGCAGCGCGCGCAAACCCTGACTCAACAATCATCCAATTAAACGCAATTAAACGTACCAGGTTCGAATTTTCTGTGTGTCGCTGAATGCAGCTCTTAATTTCCATATCCAAGGTTTAAACCCCCGCCTTTCAGGCGGGCAGATTTCATCTCAAGCCCTCTAGCTGGTAGGTTGGCAGGGAGTCAACCGGAGAGGGGAGATCGATGGATTACCGTTACGGCAGTCACACCGTTTACAAAATTGAGTATCATTTTGTTTGGGTCACGAAATATCGCTACAAGGTGCTGCGTGGGGACGTTGGTTTGCGTGTCCGAGAGCTTGTTCGACAGACATGCGAAGCGTTCGAGATCAGGATATTGAAAGGCGTGGTCAGTCAGGATCATGTCCATATTCTGGTCTCCGCCCCACCGGAACTGGCACCGAGCGAAATCATGCGTCGGGTCAAAGGGAGGTCGTCGAGCAAGTTGTTTGAGGAGTTTCCGACCTTGAAGAAGCGCTATTGGGGGCGTCACTTTTAGGCACGAGGTTACTTTTGTGCCACAGTCGGAGAGATGACGGAGGAAATGATCAAGGACTATAGTATTTGCTGGGGAGCTTTTCGTAGCCCTGGCCCGTCAACCGCAAAGCCGTGAGCCGATCGCCCAAGGTCCCCTTTTGGTGCGAGCTGACAAAGGCAATCACCCGCCCGTTCGCCGCCAACCGCTGCTGCGGCCAACGCATCGCCACCGCTGTCTTGGGCGGCTCCGCCTTCACCGCGATCTCCACCGGTCGCTCGGCGAACCGATCCCACAGCCGCCCGAGTACCGACCGGCCCGCCGACTACGGCGAGCTTGCCCATGATGGCAGGACCGGAAGCGCCGGCAACTGAATACGCCGTCGCCGCTCCGGCCGCCGTGGCCGACATATCACGCAGGGTATCGACCACCTCAAACACCTGTCCAACCGGTGCCGGGGCGACAATTTGTCCTATCTCCAGGGCAGCATCGACTGTCTGTTTATTTCTGTCAGCGGCTTGCACGATGTCACTGAGGCAGCAGAGAAAAACGGCACCAGCCAGCGCCAGGACGAAGCGGGTCTTGGTGAAGCGGCGAGTCAGGGTGGTCATGGCGATCCTCCGTTGGGTCAGCGCGGGTGAGTGGTCTCCCCTCACTAACGCGTGGCACGGAGAAGTTTTCAATGGATGCTGAAGAAAGCCGGCGGTGGTCTTGGCGTGGGATCGGCTCATCAGAGCCGCAAGATTCCGTACCAGCATGGCCGGCGAAACCCAGCTGTTTTCACAGCAGCGGACGTAGATCCAGGACCATCCGGCAGGGAAACTCATCGCTCAGCGGCGCGCACCCAAAATGCGTGTAGAAAGCCTGCGCCTCAGCGTCGATGGCATCGGTGACCAAGAGTCGGAAGGCGACGGGGCCGGTCTGCGCGAGTTGCAGCGTCAGCCCCAGCGCCTCCTCGAACAGGTAACGGCCCAACCCCTGCCCGCGAACGCGGGAATCAACAGCGAGCCGGGCCAGGAGAATTCCGGGAATCGGGAAGCGCGGCAGCCGCTCCAAAGCGGGAAGCGACACCAGCGAATCGCGTTCGACGCTGACGGTGGTGAGGCTGAAATAACCGGCCAGCCGGGGAGCGCCGGTTCCACTGTCGATCGCCACATAGGTCCGCGCCAGGAGATCCTTTTCGGCGTGACGCAAGGCGTACCGCCGCAGATAATCGACCAGGCTGGCGTGTGGATTCTGGAAGTCGGCGAGCAGTGGACGGTGAGCGCGATCCAGCGCCTCAATGTGGAGCGACATGGCTCAGTCCGGCGACGACCAGTGCAGCGACGGGGGGCGTCGTGGCACCTGCGCCAGGTTCGCCAGCGCGGTGCGCAAGGCCGGGGGCGGATCGAAACCCTGTTCGAGCAGGGTCGCCAGGTGCTCCACCTCGGCATCCGTCAAGACCAGCCGCTCGCCCACCGACCGGTGCTCCGCCGTGATCAAACGCTCCAGCGCGGGATGCAGCAGTCGCTCGACCCGGTCGCCCCGGCGCGCCTCGATGACCCGCCCCTGCTCCGCCTGGCGCGCGACCCACCCCGCGATCGCCGCCATTTCGCGCAAGAGATCCGCCTTCTGATTGGGTTCGAGTCCAAACCGCTCGCGTAACAGATCGAGTTCGGCTTCGAGGACAGCATTGGTCAGGGCTTGAAAACGTGCCATCGATCATCTCCTGTTATTGAGCAAAAGATTACTCACTCCAACCGGAAAGCGCAAGCCGATGGCCGCGCGGCGTCAGCAAGGCGACCCTTGGACGATCCGCGCCACTGTCTCGCGCTGTAGCAGATCCGGCATAACTCGGAACCTTTGCTCGGCCAGGGTTTGAACGTCATGGCTGCGCATCATCATCAAACAGCGCAGGGCGGCGGAACGTCGAAGGGTATCGAAGATCTGGCCCATCTCCTTGTCACCCTCAGCCTGGTAACTACTTGGAACATAAGGTGGCCGCGCTCTACCGCTCGCCCGACCCCGGCGAGGAGGGCGGTGAGCGCGGATGA
Source organism: Lamprobacter sp. (assembly GCF_034860625.1). NCBI lineage: Bacteria > Pseudomonadati > Pseudomonadota > Gammaproteobacteria > Chromatiales > Chromatiaceae > Lamprobacter > Lamprobacter sp. The sequence continues at coordinate 3,000 of NZ_JAYESN010000053.1, read as the reverse complement.
CGGTGATGCCAACCGCCGCGTCCATCCATGCAGTCATCGCCATCACGCTGGCATTGGCCGCCCTGCTCCTGTGGCTGGCGGTCTCGATCGAGCGGCGCGTACATGCCGCGGCCTGCAGAATGCCGCTCAGGTCCACGCACCACAGCCGGCATGTTCAGGCCGCTGCACGCCAGCCGAGGTGGATATCAATCGCATCATAGGGGAAGTGCAGCGAACCTCGCTCGGTCTTATCGATCAGCCCAATCGCGATCAGGTACTGGGCATCCGCCTGGACCGCGCTCAGGTCACGCTCAAGCCGGCGAGCCAGCTCTCGCGCGTCAAGCGGACCGGATCCCGCCAAGGCCTTGAGAATGGCAAAGCGATGACTGGTCAGCGTATCGAGCAGATCCTCTTGCGTCGTAAACAAGTAGCGTGGTGGTTGCGGTGTCTCGCGCTCTAGCGATGAGATCGCTTGCGTGAGCGCCTCTTCCTCGCTCGCGACTTCAATCATCAGCGTGCTCATGGGTCTGCCTCCAGTACTACACGCAGCCTTGCCATGCCGCACAGTCCTCTTTGATTTCTGGAATCCTTAAGGATATGTCCACCGGAATTCACTCATACGGCTGCCAGTCGTTCTACCGTATCTGGGAATTTCTCCACTAGACGAATCAACAAGGCAGCCTGGGCATTAGGCCTAGCGCGGCCTTGCTCCCAGTTTTCAAGTGTGCGGGGATTGATGCGCAGATAACGTGCAAACATGGGACGCGACAGGTTCAAACGTTTGCGCAGGGCCAGCAACTCCTCGGCAGTCACCTCTGGTGTTGGGTGGATGTCAACCTCGTGGGTGCGTAGCGTCTGCTTGCCAACGCGCGCATCCGAGAGTGCATCAAACCCCTCAACAATCTCCGCAAACAGGTTCCGCTTCTTCATCGCTTGGCCTCTAATTCCGCTTGCAACATGCCCTTGAGTGCCTTCTTCTCGGTGGTGCTCAAGTCTTCCATTTCGTCCTTGTCGTACAGGGTAAACAGCCAGAATTGCGAACTGCTTGCCCACCAGTAATAGATCACACGCAAGCCGCCCCGCTTGCCCTTGCCACGGCGCGGGTCGGCATGCCGCAGCTTGCGCAGCCCTCCCGTCCCTTCGATCACGTCTCCGGATTCCGGGTTCTTCATCATGGCATCCTGTAGAATCCCAAAGCCAGCATCGTCGAGATAGACGGCCCGGTATCGAGAAAAAGCGGGCAATTCGACGAAGATGGCTTTCATCGCGCAAATTATACGCAAGTTGCGGACAAGAGCAATGAAATCCAGGATGCGTACAGAAAAAAACTCCCAGGCGCGTCCCCCGGGATGGATGGCGGGAGCCTATGGTCAAACGGGATCAGTGACGAGAAACGCGGGCCGATTGCCTACCTGTTTGCCCTCAAGGAGGACGAACCGGCACCGGTGCGCCTCTATGCCCTGCATCGGATGATCCGCGCCGAGGCGCTGACCACCCAGCCGGCGCGCACCGCGGAGGGCTTCGATCTGGACCAGGCGATCGCCGAGGGCAAGGTCGACTTCGGTCAAGGCCGGCTGATCGTGCTGGAGCTGCGAGTGCGTGGCTATCTGGTGCCCTTGCTCAGTATCTGCCCGCTCAGTGCCGATCAGCAGCTCGAGGATGAGCCGGAGACCTCCGCCTTCAGCCTGCGGGTGTCCGCGCAGCTGCCCTCCACCGGGCAACTGCTGCGTTGGCTGCTTGGCGCCGGCGATAATCTGGAGGTCATCGCCCCGGCGGAGCTGCGCCATGTGATGCGGGCGCAATCGGATAAGGTGGCCGCGCTCTACCGCTCGCCCGACCCCGGCGAGGAGGGCGGTGAGCACGGATGACGGTGATGCCAACCGCCGCGTCCATCCATGAAGTCATCGCCATCGCGCTGGCGTTGGCCGCCCTGCTCCTGTGGCTGGCGGTCTCGATCGAGCGGCGCGTACATGCCGCGGCCTGCAGAATGCCGCTCAGGTCGACGCACCGCAGCCGGCATGTTCAGGCCGCTGCACGCCAGCCGAGGTGGATATCGATCGCATCATAGGGGAAGTGCAGCGAACCTCGCTCGGTCTTATCGATCAGCCCAATCGCGATCAGGTACTGGGCATCCGCCTGGACCGCGTTCAGGTCACGCTCAAGCCGGCGGGCCAGCTCGCGCGCGTCAAGCGGACCAGCTCCCGCCAAGGCCTTGAGAATGGCAAAGCGATGACTGGTCAGCGTATCGAGCAGATCTTCTTGCGTCGTAAACAAGTAGCGTGGTGGTTGCGGTGTCTCGCGCTCTAGCGATGAGATTGCTTGCGTGAGCGCCACTTCCTCGCTTGCGACTTCAATCATCAGCGTGCTCATGGGTACTGCCTCCAGTACTGGATATCACGGTCGAAATCGATCAGGAGCTGCGGCATCGAGCTAAAAGTCAGCGCGCATTCCTGATCGTCGATGTGCTTATGATCGCCGTTCACCAGTGCCAGTCGGTACTTGTAAGGATGCGAGCTTCCTGCAAGCGGCTGAGGAAGCCGCCAGACGTGTATCTCCTTGAACAGGGATGCGCTCAGTTTCCGGCGATACGATAGAAGCAGCTTTGCTTTCATGTCGATAGCTTATCAGCGCAAATAAGAGCTTGCCCGCCGATCCGAAAACGATACGGAAAAGCCGGAGGGCTGAGGGTGCTAGGAAGCCGCTGATCCTGTTGGAGCGCGAAAACGACAAGGAAATCATGGATGATTTGATCAGGGCGCTAACGTCAGCTCAGCAATGACTTAGGGGTTTCCTGGCAACCAGCCGCCCGTCTCCACATCCAGCGTCGCCTGCTGCTCAACGGCGATCCGCACCCAGATCTCGCCGATGCGCAGACACTCCCCGAGACTCAGTGCCGGCTGCTCAAGCCCATAGCTGTGATCGTACAGATCATGAAACAGCCAACAATGGGGAATCTGGTTGAGCCGCCCCGGAAAGCGACGCACCGTCTCGCGGTAATCCACCCCTTGATGTGAAATATCC
>NZ_JAYESN010000052.1:0-34025 GCF_034860625.1 Lamprobacter sp. | reverse complement strand
ATCTATAACCCAACGCTCGCGCTCTACTTCTTTGAGCATCTGGCCACGTCTTGCCGCTATCCGGAAGAGATGCTCGACAACAATCTGGCGATGGACCGCAATCGCATCGACTACATCGCTCAACTGCCTCATGGCCAGTCCGTCGTGACCGCGGCCTTGGATCGCGGCGACCCGCTGACGGTCGAGAAGCTTGAGCGGCGTTTTGGTGTCGATCGCATGTTGCGCGCACCGCAGACCGAGGATTTTCTCGCCTCCTTGCTCTACTTCTTCGGCGTGCTGACCTACGGCGGGCGCGGGCGGCTGCGGCACCTGCAACTGGTGATCCCGAATCTGGTGGTGCGCAAGCTCTATGTCGAACGCATTCAGGAGTCCCTGCTGCCGGGTTTTCATCTCGACCGCGAACGCCGCGCGGTCTGCAACGGCTTCTATGCCGAGGGCGAGATCGGGCCTGTGTGTGAATTCATCGAACAGCGCTTTCTACCGGTCTTCGACAATCGCGACCTGCGCTGGTCGAACGAGCTGGTGATCAAGACCGCCTTTCTCGTCACGCTGTTTGATGATCTGGGCTACATCATGGACTCAGAAACCGCCGTCGGGTGCGGTTACTGTGATCTCTCGATGATCGTGCGACCGGATGCGCGCCCCTATGGCTTTCTCGATCACGTCATCGAGTTTAAGCATCTAAAGCTCGCCGACTTGCCTGGCATCGATACCGAGACGCTAGCCAAGATGCCGATCGAGCAACTGCGCGCGCACCCAGAGATCGCCAACCGACTCGCCGAGGCTAACGCCCAGCTGGCGATCTATCGCGAGCGGCTGCAAGCCATCTATGGCCCACCGCTCAAGCTTCACACCCATGCCCTGGTTTGTATCGGACTGTTGCGCTTCGTCTGGGCGTCAGAGCCGGGCCGCGCAACCGCGTCCTGATCGGCTCGCACCGCCGAGACCTCGGAATAGGATCGGCGCTGATCGTCACGAAAAGAGTTCAGGATCAATTCGTGAGACTGGCTTTTGAGGTTAGCTCACCAGGTCTTTGGCTGGAAGCGGCTGTCATTGCGGATCTCGATGGCGTTGCCGGATTGGGCGAGCACGAAAAGGCCCTTGCGGTAGGCAAAACGTCCGACCTGCTCCGGGACCACCATGCCGGCGACAGCACCTAAGAGCTGATAGGTCTGGTATTGCGGAAAGCAGTGCTTGAAGGCCGCGAGACGCTCTAGGTGGTCGTTGACGTCGTCCACGCTGAGGTGAGATTTGCACTCCACGGCCACGGCGACCTGAGCGTTGAGCGCAAGCAAGTCGATCTCAGCGAGGAGCTGGCCGTTGTCGTCGTAAGCGCTCAGATTAGGTGCCACCTGATGCACCGGTAGACCGCGCTCACGCAGCAGACCCACCACCGCCGGGCGGACCATCTCCTGCACGAATTCGCCAAGCCGATTGCCCTGACGGCCAATCAGCTCACTGAGCGCTCGGATCTTGTGGTCGGTCTGCTCAAAGCGTTGCGTTAACCGTACATCCGCCTCCTGAATCAGACGGTCGGTCTGCTCGAAACGCTGAGTTAAACGGGCATCGGACTCCTTAAGCTGACGGTCGGTCTGCTCGAAACGCTGTGTTAAACGGGCATCGGACTCCTGAATCTTTCGGTCGGTTTCCTGGAACAGCGCCCAAATGTCTTCTGCTGACGTAGCCATGGTTGTGCGTCCTTCGAGGCAAAGATCCCTCACAACATACCGCATTGACGAGGCGTCAGGCTATCGTCGACAACCGTCGCGACTGGCACATGCATCGACAGGCACAAAGCCGCTACCCGGACGCGTTGGCAATTGGATACGGCCGTCCTGGATCACTGGCGCTGGGCCCACATCCGCTGCAAGCCAACCGGCGGTCGCGAGCCCGTGCGCGAGCGTCGACCCTGTCGCGGCCGCCAGCTGGGCGCTGCTCCAGAGACCGGCGGCGGATTCGATAAGACTGGTGATCACCACCTCTAGGCCTGCCGCCTGAGCCTGCCACGCTAGCGCCAAGGTTGGTCGGAGACCACCGATAACGCCTGGCTTCAGCACTAAGCGGCGCAGCGGCAGTTGCTCCGGATCGAGCGGCCAGCCGCGCGCAGGCAAGGACTCGTCGAGCGCCAATGCGAACGGGGTCTGCGCCTGCAGAGCGCGAAGCTGGGTGTCAGTAGCTTCGGCACAGGGCTCCTCAAGACAGTCGATCTGATCCGCGATCGGTCGCAGAGCGTCTATCAGCTTGCCCGTCGTGGCCAGCGTCCAGGCACGGTTCGCATCCAGACGCAAACGCACATCAGCGGGCAGCCGCGCACAGAGATTCTGGATCGCTTCGAGCTCGCGGTCGATCGGCGCCAGCCCAACCTTGACCTTCAACACCCGAAAACCTACAGCCAACGCCCGGCCGAGCCGCTCAGGCTGCAGCTCGACAACGGCGCCGAGCGCAGCGTTGAGTTCGATCTCTAGTCCCGGCTCAAGCGCCTGCTCTTGTTCTTGTTCTTGTTCTTGCTTTTGTTCTTGCTTTTGCTCTAGACCTCGGTTCGACTTCAGATCAGGCTCTCGTATCGGCGCTTGTTTCAGCCCTGAATCTCGCTCTGCATGCAGATCCGGAAACGGCTCCCGATCGCACCCTCTCTCCACGCCCTGCTCACTCACAAGATGCTGACTCACAAGATGCTCACACAGCGTCAGACCATGGAGGCGCGCGGACAGATCGAGCAAGGCCGTCTCCAGTGCCGCATCGGCGGCTGGCGTTGGCGACGGAATTCCCTGCTCAAGCAACGCGAGCTGTGTCTCCAGTGCAGATTGGCCGTGATCTCGCAGCCAGGTCGACAACCGCTTTGCAGCGGCGATCGAGGTTTCGGTTCCCGCCTCGGGCAAGGGCGCACAATCGCCATAACCGCAGCAGCCTTGCCCATGCGCATGCACCAGCCAGCCCTCACGTTCACGGCGAAGCCCATGCGCGCTGCGCCAGGGTTGGCGCAAGGGGAGTCGATAGGGCGTCAGCACCAGTCTCGGAGTCATTGGTCACCCAGCCACGGAGTCGAACAAGCCGCAAAGAGAGGGAGACCGCATTCGTCGGCCTAGAAGCCATTTTGGACCGGCAACTGAGCGCTGCTCGAGCCGCGACTTCAGCCTGGCTGCTCCCCTGGCTGGCTGCTCCAAGGCTCAGACTCACCAGGCCTCAAGCAGCAATCCCAACCCCAGCAGCAGAGTCAGGGCCAGCTGGTACTGGCCAGTCCGGGCCAGCAGCTGATTCAGTGCCCGGCCTTCGGTGTGCCAAAGCTGGCGGATCAGCAGCGCGGCCAGCGGCAGTACAACTAGCAGTGGCCAGCCCCGCAGCGGCAGACCACCCAGCATCAGCAGCGGGACCGGACTTACCAGCAACACCGCATAGACGACGCGCGCCGCCGGGCGGCCGAGCAGATGGCAGAGGGTGCGCCGACCGGCGATGCGATCGGTGTCGAAGTCGCGATAGTTGTTAAGCAGCAGCACCGCTGCGGCCGGCAATCCCAGCGCGATACCGAGGGTGACGGCCTGCGCCGACAGGCTCAGGGTCTGCAGGTAATAGGTGCCACCGACCGCGGCGATGCCGAAGAAGGCGAGCACGAACAGCTCCCCATAAGGGCCATAGGCGATCGGCTTAGGGCCGCTGGTGTAGGCATAACCGGCGGCGATCGCGGTGACGCCAAGGGCGAAGATCGGCCAGCCGCCACGCAGCACCAGCAACAGCCCGAGCAGAAAGCTGGTCAGGAACACCAGATGCGCGGCGCGTTTGACCTGAGCGGCGCTGAACCAGCCTTGCGCCGCGGCGCGTGGCGGGCCGAGCCGATCCGGTGTATCGGTGCCGCGCTCGAAGTCGGCGGCGTCGTTATGCAGGTTGGTCCCAATCTGGATGCCACCTGCGACAATCAGCGTCGCCAAGGCGGTGAAGACTGCCAGCTGCCCGCTTTGCGCCAGCGCCAAGAACAGACCCGCCAAGACTGGCGATATCGCTAATGGCAGGGTGCGAGGCCGCGCTGCCTCAATCCAACGCTGCATCTGCAGGCCGAAGCGGGGCGTAGCGGCTTGCTCTCGCTGAGGAGGCATCTGGGCCAGATCAGGCATGACAAGTACTCTAAAGAGAAACAGTAGCTTCGGCTGCCCGCGGTTTACGGGCGCCGCCGAAAGGGGCCAAAGTCGGGTGCACGCTTCTCGAGGAAGGCGTCACGACCTTCTTGAGCCTCAGCGGTCTGATAGAAGAGCCCAGTCGCGTTGCCGGCCAGCTCTTGGATGCCGGCCAGCCCATCGCTGTCGGCATTGAACGCGGCCTTCAGCAGACGCAGCGCGGTCGGTGAGTGGCGCAGCATCTGCCGACACCAGTCAACCGTGGTCGCTTCCAGCTCGCCGATCGGCACCACCGCATTGACCAACCCCATCTGCAGCGCCTCCTGGGCATCGTACTGACGGCACAGGAACCAGATCTCCTTGGCCCGTTTGAGGCCGATGGTGCGCGCCATCTGGCCGGCACCGAAGCCGGCGTCGAAGCTGCCGACCTTGGGACCCGTCTGACCAAAGCGGGCGTTCTCAGCGGCGATGGTCAGATCGCAGATCAGATGCAGTACATGACCGCCACCGATCGCATAGCCGGCCACCATCGCCACCACCGGCTTTGGCAGGCTGCGGATCTGCCGCTGCAGCTCGAGCACGTTCAGATGCTCAGTGCCCGCGGCATCGCGGTAGCCGCCATCACCGCGGATGCGCTGATCGCCGCCAGAGCAGAACGCCAACTCACCCACACCGGTCAGGATGATGACACCCACCTCCGGGTCGAGATGCGCACGATGAAAGGCATCAATCAGCTCGAGCACCGTCTCCGGGCGGAACGCGTTGCGTACCTCCGGGCGGTTGATGCTGATCTTGGCGATGCCCTCGGCCTGGTGCATCAAGATATCTTGATAGCCCGGCGCGGTGATGGCCTCCCAGGCAATGGGCGGGAGGTCGACTTGTTGTTCGCTCATAGTCTGTGCTCTGGTCTACTCATGCCTGGTCTCCTCATGCGGTCAGTCTCAGACGCTGGCCGCTCGTTGCGCCGCTCAACTGGGTTCTCAGCAGCGGTGGGCAGCGCTGAACCTCGCGGCTAGCCTGCGGCAGTGCCGTATAAGCGCGACATCCCAGTCGGGCCGGCAGGATACTCAATCAGCCCCCGGCAACGGAGACAGGCGTATCGACTCCCAAAAGGCGAGATGCGCTTGGCGGCTGACCTCGGGATCGATCACGCATTCAATCAGGCCCGGGCCTCGGCCGGCCTCGGCGAGCGCGCAATCGAGTCCGGCAGCATGCTCAACTCGCCAATGACGCAGCCCGCCAAGCCTTGCCAGCGCGGCCATCTCGACGCGCTGCGGCGTTTGCCAAAGACGCTCGAAGTCCGCAAGCCCTCGCTGCGGCAGATAATCGAAGATGTGACCGCCACCATTATTCAGCACCAGCAAGGGGCGGTCGAGCCTGGACGCTAATAAGAGCCCGCTGAGGTCATGGCAGAGCGAGAGATCCCCGACCAACCCCCAGCAGGTTAGCCCTGCCTGGTTGATCCCGGCCAGGGTCGAGAGATAGCCATCGATGCCGCTCGTCCCCCGGTTGCCAAGCAGCGCCACCGCTGGACCACCCGCGCGCCACCAAGTGTCAATCTGGCGAATGGGCATCGAATTGGCGCAGAACAGCGCCTCATTATCGGGAATCAGAGCCCGGAGTATGCGGATGATCTGAGCCTCGCCCCAATGCCCAGCCCGGCTCTCAGACGCGCATTCAACGGATGAGCATATCGCTGAGGTGTCAGGCATCACTGGGCTCGTAGGCGTCGTTGAAGCTCCGTGAGTCGTTGGCTCCAGGCAAGACTGAGCAAGCGACCAGATCCACTGCTCTGCGGCGCACCAACGGCCAAGCCAGTCCGGCTCGGGCTCGACGAGCCGCTGGGCCAGCAGTGCGTTACAAACCGCCGCCGCCGGCAGCTCAAGCTGAATCAGCGCGTCATGGCCAGGATCAGACCAAGCGCCGGCTTCTCCGACCAAGATCGACGGCACGCCCTCCAGCCAGCGCCCGAGCACCTTGGAGACCGGCGTCCGTCCGATGCGCAAAACCCAGTCTGGGCGAAGCTCGGATGCGAGGACCGGATGACGTAGAAAGGCATCGTAGCCACTGATTCGGGGATTGGTGATCTGCCCCGTCTCAAGCACGGCAGCCGTGGCCTCCATGGCATCCGCTGCATTCGCCGCAGTCGCTGAAGCTGCTGCATTCGGGGCATTGGCCGCGTCCTCGGTCTTCTCAGCCAAGGCCGGCGCTTGATGGCTCAGTGCCCCGTTGCGGAGCCCTGACAGCGGATCGACCAGCACGGGTAGGGCCAAGGCACCAGCGCAACGCCAGAGCGACGATGCCAAGCTTGGCCCAGTCGCCTCGCTCACCGGCGTGCGGAGCTCGGCACCTGGACCACAGAGGATCAAACCCCGCCCCGCGGGCCAACCAGAGAGCTGGACCTCCATCAGCGGCTCGAGCCTAACGCTAGCCGATTGCGCCTGCGCTGGCGCTGGCGAGCATTCGGGAGCCAGCCTCGCGAGGCAATCCGGACCTGGCACCAGCGGTTCGTCGAACGGCAGATTCAGATGCACCGGACCGGCGCGCTGACCACAGCTGACCTGCGCCGCGCGTCGGCCAAGCGCGCATTGCGCCTTGAGTGCCGCGGCCGTGGCTTGGGGTAGGCCGGGGTCGAAGCTCTCGCGCACAAAGGCGCCGAACAAGCGCGTCTGATCAATGGTCTGATTCGCGCCCCAGCCATGCAGTCTGGGCGGTCGATCCGCCGACAGCAACAGCAGCGGCAGACCAACCTCGGCGGCCTCGATCACCGCTGGGTACCAATGCGTCGGCGCACTGCCCGAGGTCGCGAGCAGCGCAACCGGACGCAACCGGGCTCGGGCGAGCCCGAGCGCAAAGAAGGCGGCGCTGCGTTCATCCAAGATCGGCGTCAGTGACAGGCGGCCGGCAGCCTCGAGACGCTGGGCCGCGATTAGCAGCGGCGTCGAGCGCGCGCCTGGCGAGAGCACCAACTGGCTCAGTCCAGCCGAGACCATGCCCTCGAGCAGCGCCAGCGCCCAATGCAGATTCAGGCAGCCGAGGTCATCCACCGCCCCCGCGACTGACTCAGGCCGGTTAGTCATGCGTACTGCAGCGCACTAAGGATGGCCCTGAGCTTGGCCTCGGTCTCGTCCCATTCCGTCGCCGGATCAGAGCCCTTCACAATACCGGCCCCGGCGTAGAGCTCGGCACGATGGCCGCAGACCCGTGCACAGCGCAACAGCACCCAAAGCTCGCCGCTCAAATCGGGGTCCAGGGTGCCGGCCGCTCCGGTGTACCAGCCGCGCTCGAACGGCTCGATGTCTTGCAGCCAACCGCGCGCAGTGTGCCGAGGCTGGCCGTTGGTGGCTGGGGTTGGGTGCAGCCGCTCAGCCAGTTCGAAGAGATCGATGCCCGCATCGGCACGGGCCCGGATCGGACTCCAGAGATGTTGCGCATTGCTGAGTTGCATCAGCTGTGGCTCGGCTGGGGCATCCATCTCGGTACTGCAGGACGCGAGTGCCTCGCGGATAGCGTCGATCACAAACTGATGCTCGCGCAGGTTTTTATCCGAGACCCGCAAGGCCTGCCCCAGGGCGGCATCGATCTTGGAATCGGCGTCGCGATCTGCGGTCCCCGCGATCGCGTCGACCTCGATCTCGCGGCCATGCTGGCTCAGCAGACGTTCTGGTGTTGCAGCGACGAAACTCGAGCCATTACGCCGCAACTGCACCACCTGGCAAGATGGAAACAGGCAGCTCAACGCACCGAGTAGTCGGTCGACATCAAAGCAGCGAGTGCCCGCCACATCCAAACGTCGCGACAGCACCACCTTTTGCAGGACCCCGGTCTCGATGTCCTGCAGCGCCGCAGCAACGAGCTCTGCCCAACCCGCCGCATCCGGCTCAGCAAACTCAGGCTGCAGGCTTGCGGCCATGCGCGGCCCTTCGATCGGTCGATAGAGCGCTGGCACCAAGCGCTCGAGCGCCTCGCCCCATCGCAGGATCAAGCGCTCGGCTGTCGTCGGACGTGACGCCGATAACACCAGCGCCGCCTCACCTTGGCAGGCGCGGACACCGATCTCAGGCACCCAGAGCAGCGCGTTCGGGAGATGGTCCTCAATCATCGGCGAAGGCTCGCTGCTGGCCGCAAAGCCGAACAGCGCAAAGGCATCGAGGCCGGTCTCGTCTGGATCAGCGCGATCCCAATGCGCACTTAGTGCCCGGCCCACCGCCGCAAGCCGTCGCAACCGATCCGGGCCCTCCGCCCGCCATTCGGCGGCACAGCCGAAACCCGCGCGCATCTCGTCACGCTGCACATGGCGAAACTGGAACTGCGGACCGCCGAGCTGCGGCAGCGAGCTTGGCACCCGCGGCAGCGCCAACAGCAGAGACACCACCCCCTGCTCAGGGGCAAGCGGCAATGCGGAGACCGCCTCGGTGAGGGCCGCCTTTAATTGATCAAGCACTTGCAGCGGGGCGAGCACCTAAGGATCTTCCACGTCTGCCAACGCAGCAACCCCTGGCCAGCGCCAGCGGCCTGCGATGGGCTCATCCCTGCTCCGCCCAGAAGGCATCCAGTGCGGCCGTGCAATCCTCGGTGCGCTCCCATTGCGGGATGCCGAGCGTCGGCTCGATCCGCACCGCCTTCCAATTGCTGTGGCTTGCGACCAGATCCGGCAGCAGCTCAAAACCAACATTGGCGTCGCGATCGTAGAGCACTAACACCGGCAACTGCAGCTTGGCATAGAGGGTTTCGGTTGCCTGTCGCGTAAACAACTGACCGGCCAAGAAGTAGTAAGGCGCATGCCGCGCACCGGGCTGTTGCGAGGTGGCATAGGCGTAATCGACCATTGCCTCCGGCGGCGTGCCGACATAGCTACGCTGAAGGAAGTAGCGGATGCTTGGCCGCTTGGTGAGGAGCTGGTACAGCCCTTGACCGAGCCCCGGCAAGGTGAAGACGCTGTGCATGGCGCGTCCGACACTGCCGGAGGGCAGCTTGCGCGCGCTAAAGCCGGTCGGCGAGAGCAGGCTCAGCGTCAGGAAGCGCTCGCTCGCGCTCAATGCAGCACGCGCCGCGAACTCACTGCTCAGCGAGAAGGCGATCACATCGGCCGGCGCCTGCACCACGTTGGTCAGGAAAGCGACGATCGCGTTGGCATAAAGCTCGGGCGAGTAGGACCGGTTGCTGCGATCAGAGAAGCCAAAACCTGGGAGTTCTGGCACAAAGACCCGCCGCGTGGCCCGGTAATGGTCGAAGAGCGGCTTCATCTCGAATGCGCTCGGGGCCGCGTTGATGCTGTGCAGCAGCACTAGAGGGCGGCCATCTTCGGGGCCACCCACGTAGTAACTGATCTCTTTCAGGTGCGCGGTCGCGAAGCGATCACGCGTCGCCTCCAGGGCATCGGGCAGATCGACCTGTCGACGCATGAGTGCAGTGTCGGCTTTCGCCTGTGTGTCAAAGCCGAAATCGAGACGGTTGCCCGTGACTGCGGACATGGGATTCACCTAATGATTGGGTAGCGGACATTCTCAGGGATGAACGATTGCCCCTGACTGGATTGGAAGCACAAGACGACCTCGGACATCGAGGCACTGCTGCGCTCGCAGTCGCTCAGAGGTCGGTGGCTCGGTTCAGTCGCTCAATCTGGGCCAATCGCGGTTGGACCCGGGTCAGCGACCTCGACCAGGACCTCATTGCGGCGCAAGGGTCCGGGCACAAAGGGTGCATTGTAGCGCGCGAAGATCGGCTCGCCGATCACCGATTGCCCAGAGGCGTAAATTGCATTGAGCAGCTCGGCCTCGTGCTTGCGGTAGCGATCCTCTCCCCAGCCGCCTCGGTAGCGCTTGACGGCCATCAACCGCGACGGCACAAGCTGCAGCACAACGCGATCATCGACCGGTGCTGGCAGGTAAGACATCGGGTACTCCTTCGGCATTACGAATTGCACCAGCCAGTTAGGCTCGGAGCCCCCGCGCTGAGCCCCATCAGCGAGCGGCTGCTGGTTTACCGGCGCCATCATCGGTAGGTTGCGCCCGCCGTTGTTGCCCCCTTGGATGTAATGCACCAGCGGCTCAAATGCCTGCGCGCTGGCCGTCTCGAACTCGGCCATCACCTGCACCTGCGCCACGTTAAAGGCTGTGTAACGGCGCAGCTCGAAGCCATCGCCCTCAGCGACCACCTCGAAATCGGGCTCCGGCAGCGAGATCAGCGCGATGGCGATCATGACCAGCGGGATCAGCGCCGCAAGCGCAATCAGCGTTTTGCGTTTCATAACAGGACTCGAAGGGAACCGATGAGCAGGTTGACCGCCGATTCAACCATGTCGCTTGGGTGCGTGCGTTGTCCATCGTCAAACGCCCGCGGCTGCAGGCAGGCCATGCAAGGTCTCCGCTGCTATCATCAGTCCCTGTTGCAAACCTCATCGCCGCGCTGGTGACCCCTGTCCTCAGCTTTGCCATCAGGCTGTTGAGCCAGGGCTGACCCGCCATTTCCATGCCCCTAGCACCGCTCCGATTCCTGATCCCCGGCGATCTCCTCGCTCCTACCGGCGGCTATCGCTATGACCGACGCCTGATCGCCGGCCTCCGCGCACAGGGCAAGCAGGTTGCGGTCGCCGCCCTAGACGCAAGCTTTCCTCGGCCCAGCGCAACAGCGCGCGCCGATGCCACAGCCAAGCTGAAGGCCGTTCCCGACGACCACCAGGTAGTGATCGACGGGCTTGCACTCGGCGTGATCCCGGAGGTCGTCGGCGCCGAGCGTGAGCGCTTGCGCCTCATTGGTCTGGTGCATCATCCATTGGCTGATGAAACGGGCCTCAGCACAGCGCAACGCGCGGCCCTGCAGGCATCCGAAAGCGCGGCGCTAGCCGCCATGCGCAAGCTGGTCGTCACCAGTGCCGCGACCGCTCGCTGTCTTGCCCAGATGGGCATTGCTGCAGAGCAGGTCGCGGTCATCGAGCCGGGGACCGATCCGGCACCCCTAGCCCGCCGTGCCGGGCGAGATCCACTTCGACTCCTCTGTGTCGGCGCCTTGATCCCGCGCAAGGGGCATCGGTACCTGATCGAGGCCTTGGCGAGGGTACGGGACCGGCCTTGGCGCCTCGACCTCATCGGCAGCCTCGAGGCCGACCCAGCCACGGCTGCCAGCATCCAGGCCCAGATTGGACGGCTTGGACTTGGAGAACGCATGGTGCTGCACGGCGCAGTCGATGATTCAATGCTCGAGGCGGCCTATCAGCAGGCTGACCTGTTCGTACTGCCAAGCCTGTTCGAGGGTTACGGGATGGCCTTTAGCGAGGCCCTAGCCCATGGGTTGCCAATACTCGGCTGTGATGCGGGCGCGGTGGCCGATACCGTGCCGTCGAGTGCGGGCTTATTGGTTGCGCCCAGATCGAGCGCCGCGCTCGCCGCTGGCCTGCGCCTGTTGCTGAGCGATCGTCGCGCGCGCCTCAGACTCATGGCCGGTGCCGAGCGGGCAAGGGCGCAACTGCCAGACTGGCCGAGCCAAATCCAACGTTGGGCGGACCTTCTCGCGCATGTCTGAGTTCAACGCCGACTGGCTGCAGCTGCGTGAAGCGGCCGATGAGCGCGCGCGGGCGAGCCCGCTTAATCCTGCTCTCGCTGAATGGAACGCGGACGATGCCAGTCATCCAGAGCCACGGCTCATCGAGATCCTTGATCTTGGCGCCGGCACTGGCGCAAATCTCCGCTACTTGGCTCCACGGCTTGGCCGCGGGCAGCGTTGGCGTTGCATCGACCAGAATCCCCAGCTGCTCGCACAGCTGACCGGACGCTCCGCAGACTGGGCCCATCGCCATGGCTATCAGGTCGATCTCGACACCAGGGGGCTGAGATCCACAGGAGCAGCGCTACAGCTGGCGGGACCGGACTGGGACGCCTTGGCATACATCGAACAGCGGGATCTCGCCACCGCGCGTCATCCGGAAAACGCCTTGCGACCGGAGCCGCGAGTGCACTCAAGGCTGCTGTCCTTGCCAGCACAGGGGCTGATTACCGCTTCGGCCTTGCTCGACCTGGTCTCGGCGGACTGGCTTGCTAGCCTTGTTGAGCGCTGCCGCAGGGCCGACTGTGCGCTGTTTTTTGCGCTAAGCTACGACGGACGAGCGGCACTCAGGCCATCTAACCCAGCAGATCAAGCCATCATCGCCCTGGTCAATCGGCATCAGCGTGGCGATAAAGGCTTTGGGCCAGCGTTGGGTCCAACCGCGGCCGCGGTTGCCGAGACGCTGCTGGCGGCGGCCGGTTACGGGTATCAGGGCGCGCGCACTGATTGGCAGATCGGCGCGGACGAGCCTGAGCTGCAAAGGGCGTTGATTGCAGGCTGGCTCGAGGCTGCACGCGAGCTGGCACCACCTGAAGCCCGCGCGAAACTGCGCGCCTGGCAACGCGAGCGGCAGGCCCAGATCGAGGCCGGGGTACTCGCGATCCAGGTAGGTCATCGCGATCTGCTCGCCTTTCCGCCGGGCTCAGAAAAAAAACGGTCGCCGCGACGGGGTGTGCACCCATCGAGGCGACCGAAGAGGCTTGCTGCCCAGAAACTCGCTGATCAAAAACCTGTGGCCAAAGACTGACCCTGAATCCATCGCTTCATCTTTCGGGTTGGCGCCGCTCGATGGGTGTCTTGCGGTCGTTATGTAAGACCAGCCCGACCAAGAATCCCCCGCTCACCACGGCGAAGAGAAGACCCCCGATCGTTAATGCATCGAAACACATACGGCTACCTCCGTTTCGCTTATCAGGAAAGACAATTCGGAGCCATGCCTCAAACTCCAAAGGTTAAAATGCAGTATCGCCGCAGTGAACAACCAGGGTATTTCAGCATATACTGATGCTGTAACAGTTTGTAACAACGACACCAGGGCCGCAGAAGCCCGGAGCCGGTCATGAACAGCGACGATGTCAGTGCGAAGACGCAGGTGCTCGTCGTCGACGACGACGCCTCGTTGCGTGAATTGCTGGAGAACTACCTGCAGCGCGAGGGCTTTAAGGTTAGCGGCGTCGCCGATGGATCCGCGATGTTTGAGTGGCTCAGTGAGGCCGAGACGGACATCATCATCCTGGATCTCATGCTGCCCGGCGATGATGGGCTAACGCTGGCCCGGCGCCTACGCCAGCAAACGCAGGTGCCGATCATCATGCTGTCCGCACGCGGGGATGAGATCGACCGCATCGTCGGTCTTGAGGTAGGTGCTGATGATTACCTGTCAAAGCCGTTCAACCCGCGTGAGCTACTGGCGCGGATTCGCGCAGTGTTACGCCGACCGGCTCAACATCATGGCGATGGCCATGGGGCAGCCCACATCAGCTTCGGCCCCTATCGGCTCGAGCTGGCCAGTCGGCGATTGCTGCGCAACGGCGAGAGCGTCTCGCTGACCGGCAGCGAATTCGATCTCCTGCGCATCTTCGCCGAGCATCCGAATCGGGTCCTGGATCGCGACCGACTGCTGGATCTCCTAAAGGGCTACGAGCGTAACCCTTTCGACCGCAGTATCGACGTTCAGGTCGCCCGCCTGCGGGCCAAGATCGAGCCAGACAAAAAGGCGCCCTGTTACATTCGCACGGTCTGGGGGCGCGGCTATATCTTCACGCCCATGGGCGAAGTCTAGGCGGCTGCCGATCGACGCACATGCGCCTGCGCCCCGAATCACTCTTCGCGCGGGTGCTACTGACCCTGGTGCTGAGCTTCGGTAGCTTTGCCCTAATCACCTTCGGCTCGATGGTCTATTACGTGCTCTACCCAGTGGTCCAGCGCTCGACCGCCGATCTGGCCGCGTTCATGGAGCTGTCCGCGCGCACCCTTGCCCTGCTGCCTGAACCTGCCCAGCAGGACTACCAGACCAGGCTGCTCGGCGAGTATCAGGTCCGCCTCCTGAGTGGCTCACAGCCACCACAGGACCTCGACGACTATTTCTATCCCTACGTGATGCGACTCAGTCAAGCGCTCAGCCAGCGATTGGGCCGCCCGGTCCGCATGCAGAGCAACCTGATCGACGGCCGGCGCTGGTTCTGGATCGATCTAGAGACCTCTTCAGGCACGATCTGGGCCGGCATCCCACGCGATCGCATCGGCACCCGGCCGATGATCGGCGTGGTGGTCCTTTGCGCCCTCGCCGTGCTGCTCGTCGTCCTGACCGCCGCCTTGCTGGCGCGACGCGTCACCGCGCCCCTGACGCGGCTCTCTCAAGCCGCGGAGGAGGTTGCCAAGGGGCGCTCCCCCGAACCATTGGCCGAGACTGGGCCACGTGAGCTGGCCAACCTGGCGCGCCAGTTCAACGAGACCAGCCAGCAGGTCAAAGAGCTCCTTGCAGATCGCACTGTGCTCTTGGCTGGGATCTCGCATGATCTGCGCACCCCGCTGACCCGACTGCGACTCGCGCTCGAGATGTTGCCAGAGGAGATCGATCCCGCCCTCACCACCCGCATGCGCCGCGATATCGAAGAGATGAGCGCGCAGATTGGTCAGGCCGTCGAACTGGGCGGCACCCTTGGCGCCGGTGCCCGCGAGCCCGAAGACCTGACCAAGCTCATCAGCGAGGTGGTCGGTAGCCGACCACGCATCCTCTGGTATCCGCTGGGGCGCTGCATCCACTCGGTCAATGCGCTGGCCCTGCGGCGCATCCTCGGCAACCTGATCGAGAACGCGCTGCGCTACAGCGGCGATACCGTTGAGGTCCGCCTCGACTGCCGACATGAGACCCCAGCGCTGTTCGTGCTCGACCGTGGCCCTGGCATCCCGGACGACGACCGCGAGGCCGTCTTCCGCCCCTTCTACCGGCTCGAGCGCTCGCGCAACCGCAACACTGGCGGCTCCGGCCTCGGGCTTGCCGTTGCTCGCCAACTCGCCGTCGCCAACGAGATGGAGATTGAGCTCAGCGATCGTGATGGCGGCGGTCTCATCGCCAGCATTCGGCTTCCAACAGCGCGTGCAGGCGACGACACCGACCCTCTGCACTGAGGGTGGCAGGCCTCATCGCGCTTTTCATCAAGCTTGGCGCCAACTCCAATGCGAGCGACGGCCAGCCGCCTGCCTGAGCCAGCCAAGAGAAGCGCACAGGATGCGACAGAGTTGACGACGTCGGCCAAGCCCCCTAGATTCCGCCAACAGAGGCAACCCGAGCCTGCGCCCAAGCGACCAAAGCCCAGGCGCAGCCAAAGTCCCTTATCGCCGACCCACGATGCCACCGGAACGCCCTGAAAGAGGCGACCGCCAGAGGAGATCAGAAGATGCTGCAAGCAGGTGATCGAGCCCCCGAGTTCACACTGCCGGACGCGGATATGGAGCGCGTCAAGAGCACCGACCTGCTGCGCGAGGGCCGCATCGTGCTCTGCTTCTACCCGAAAGACGACACCCCCGGATGCACTAAAGAAGCACTGGAGTTCACCGATCTACAGCCCGAATTCGAGGCCTGCGGCGCCACCATCGTCGGCATCAGCCGCGACACCTGCGCCAGCCACGGCGCCTTCCGGGACAAATACGGCCTCACCATGCGCCTGCTCGCTGACACCGATGGCGAGGTCTGCCAGGCTTATGCGGTGCTGAGAGAAAAAGAAAAAAACGGCCAGCGCCGCTTAGGCATCCTGCGCACCACCTTTGTCATCGGCCAGGATGGGATCATTCAGCATGCGCTCTATGATGTCGTACCTAAAGGGCATGCGCAGCGGGTGTTAGAGCTGCTGCGCGATGCCTCGGCCTAGGAGCCGCCGTTCATCCACCGAATCCGGGTGCCTCGCTCGCTACAGCGGCCTCGGTGGTACAGCAGCCCATGCTGCACTGGGCCTAGAGCAGGCGGCAGTCGCTCATCATCACCTCGGTCTTGGTCCGGCCTTGGCGTGAGCCCTGCTCCTCCATCGCCTCAACCACCTCCATACCCGAAGTCACCTTGCCAAAGACCACATGGCGGCCGTCCAGCCAGGGCGTGGGTGCAACCGTGATGAAGAACTGCGAGCCGTTGGTGTTCGGGCCGGCATTGGCCATCGAAAGCAATCCTGTTTCGCTGTGCTTGAGCTCAAAATTCTCATCATCGAACTTGCCTCCGTAGATCGACTTGCCGCCGCTGCCATTGCCATGGGTAAAGTCGCCACCCTGGATCATGAAACCAGGGATGATGCGATGGAACGGGCTCCCGGCATAGCGCATCTCATCGCCCTCCTCGCCACGACAGAGCAGGCGGAAGTTCTCAGCCGTCTTCGGCACCACATCGGCGAACAGCTCCGCCTCGATCGTGCCGGCCGGCTCGCCGCCGATGGTCACATCCATCGCCACCTTGGGGTTCTCGGCCAGCACGAGGCTGCTGCCTAACGCCAGCAGGGCTCCGAGTGCGATAGCCGGTTGAGCGTGATGGATCTTGAATGAAAGCATGGTCTCTCTCCTCATCTAGGTTCTAGGTCTTGGCTTGGAACGGCCAGCATCATGGCTGGTCAACAGAGTCCAACCTTGCGGTTGATGAACACAGGCAGAGGTTACAGCAAGTGCCAGATTCAGGCCGGGTGGCGACGCAGACTCGGGGCGGCCAAGGCACCTGAAGCCATCGACAATCCACGGCAAAGACGACCGAGCGATCACCCGAAATTGATCCGCGCTTCCGGTAGGGCTTGAAATCCATGCAGGCCTCGCTGCGGTTGAAGCGCGTGCTCCCTGGGAGCGCGGACGATTAAGGCCCGGGCTCTGGGCGCTGCTCAGCGGGCAGAGCACCATCCTCTAGGATCGAAAGCCCCTGGTCATCGCCGAGCGCCTCAGCCGCGGTCGCCCCCTTGCCCTCAAGCTTGATGCGCAGGCGCAGCTCATTCATCGAATCGGCGCTGCGCAGCGCGTCTTCGTAGCTGATCAGGCCGGCCTCGTAGAGATCGAACAAGGCCATGTCGAAGGTCTGCATGCCCAGCTCCTTCGAGCGTTGCATGACGGCCTTGATCTCATGCACCTTGCCCTTGAAGACCAAATCCTGGATCAACGGCGAGTTAATCATGATCTCGATCGCCGCGACCCGCCCGCCGCCCACCTTAGGCAGCAGACGCTGGGAGATGATCGCGCGCAGATTCAGCGACAGATCCATCAGTAGCTGCGCGCGACGCTCCTCGGGAAAGAGGTTGATGATGCGGTCCAGGGCTTGGTTTGCACTGTTGGCATGCAGGGTCGAGAGGCAGAGATGGCCGGTCTCGGAAAAATTGATCGCGTGCTCCATGGTCTCGCGCGCGCGGATCTCGCCGATCAGGATCACATCCGGCGCCTGGCGCAGGGTATTGACCAAGGCTTGATCCCAGGATTCGGTATCCACGCCGACCTCGCGCTGGGTCATTAGGCAGTGCTGATGCGCGTGGACGAACTCGACCGGGTCCTCGATAGTGATGATGTGACCATAGGTCTCGCGGTTACGATGACCCAGCATCGCCGCCAGTGTGGTCGACTTACCGGAGCCGGTCCCACCCACCACCAGGATCAGGCCGCGCTTGGAGAGCACCAGCTCGGGCAAGATCGGCGGCAGACCGAGCTGCTCAGCGGTTGGAATCTCGGTCGGGATGGTGCGCAGCACCAGGCCTGGATGCCCTTGCTGAACGAAGGCATTGACGCGAAAGCGACCGATACCAGGCGGGCTGATGGCGAAGTTACATTCCTTGGTCGCGTCGAATTGACGTACCTGCTGGTCGTTCATGATCGAGCGCACTAGGAGCGCTGCCTGCTCCGGCTTCAGCCCCTGCTGACTCAAGGGTGTCAGTTTGCCGTCAAGCTTGCAGGCGGGAGGAAACCCGGCCGAGATGAACAGGTCCGAGCCCTTGCGCGCGAGCATGGTACGCAGGCAGTCGAGCACGAACTTGGCGGCTTGTTGACGGTCCATAAGCGGTCTCTGCGAGATGCGGTCGATCAGCGAACGGCGGGCATGATGCGGGACACCGCAGCATCGGTGCGATGCCGGTCTGCGGCAATACCAACCTTGGGACGATGGTCATGCAGTGGTCATCGAAGTTGAACTTGATGGTAAAGTTAAACGTCTAAGATCGCGCATTAACAATAGAAAGATAGAAAACAGGAGAGGACTGATGCTAGGGGAAAGACGCTTTTACGCACGACAGGGTCTCGATCTGCCGGTCTATATCCGTTACCACAAGCGCCCATTCCGGACCGCGACGGCTCGCAGCGTGTCGGAGAACGGTATGCTTTTATCTGTCAAGTCGCTCACCCTTCCTGCAGGAACCGCGATCGAGCTTGAACTGCACGCACTGGGCAAACGCTGGCTGCTGCCCGCGATCGTGATCCATGGTGACAACAGTGGCATCGCAGTCATGTTCGGCGCTCCTCAAAACGACCTGTTCAACGAGTTGAGCCATGAGACCAATACCGCGATGCCGCCCGTCATCGGTGCAGAGAGCGGCAAGTCGCAACCGCTAGCCGGCATCAGCCCTACCAACTGAAGAGTAGCCACTGCGGCACCGCCAAATCAGGTGCTCGCCGTTCTTCGACATCGAGGACACCGTCGCCGTTGGAATCGAGCAAGAAATAGGGCGGTCCGACGGTGGGCTGGATCTTGACCATATAGACTTGCCCCCGAACCCGATACTCGTAGACCATGCCTTCATCGGTCTCGGTGATGGTGACCTCCGGCGCGCTCGTGCTATCGCCGGCATAACGACCAGGGATCGAAGGCACCTCGGGCGCGGAGAGGAAGCCGCCAGCGTCATTCTGCGCGAGTAAGGCTGCGGGTGCGCTGGCTAGGCCGAGCAAGAGTAAGGCCGCGAGGCCATGACGGGCGGGGGTCGAATTCGATGCTGACGCTGACATAGACCTCGGGCTCGATACGAACAATGTGACCTAGTTTAGCTCGATGCGGCTACCAGCGCCCAACGGTCTGTGCGGCTCACCCTGCCCCTATTCCACCGGAGTGATCGATGAAAGGCCTCAACCCACGGCAGATCGAGGCCGTGCGCTATTGTCAGGGTCCGCTGCTGGTGATCGCCTGTGCCGGCTCCGGCAAGACCAGGGTGATCACTCACAAGATCGCGCATCTGATCGGCGAGCGCGGGGTCGCCGCGCGTGCCATCGTCGCGCTGACCTTCACCAACAAGGCCGCACGCGAGATGAAGACACGCGTCGGACACCGAGTGAAGGGCCGCGCTGGCCATGGGCTGCGGGTCTCGACCTTCCACACCTTTGGTCTCGAGCTGCTGCGGCGTGAGACCCAGTACAGCAACCTGCGCCCTGGCTTCTCGCTGGTTGACCCTCAGGACGGCGAGCAGATCCTCAAAGAGCATCTGCGTGAAGCCGGCTTGGATGAGGCCATCAGTCCGGCTGCGGCTTTGACGCGGATCTCACATTGGAAGAACGCGATGGTTGACCCAGCCCGGGCGGAAAGTGTCGCCGAAGACCGCTTCGAGGCCGGCCTAGCGCAGCTTTATGGCCGTTACGAACGCAGCCTGGCCGCCTACAACGCGGTCGATTTCGACGACCTGATCCTGCATCCGGTGCGCTTGCTGCGCGAGGTGCCGGCGGTGCGCGAGTACTGGCAAGGGCGCATCCGCCATCTCCTGGTCGATGAGTATCAAGATACCAACAGTGCTCAGTACGAGCTGGTGAAGCTCCTCGTGGGCCCTGACGGCGCCTTCACTGTCGTTGGTGATGATGATCAATCCATCTACGCCTGGCGTGGCGCGCGGCCGGAGAATCTAGCGCGGCTCAAGGACGACTTCCCACTACTCAAGGTGATCATGCTGGAGCAGAACTACCGTTCATCCGGACGCATCCTCAATCTGGCCAACGGGCTGATCGCCAACAACCCGCACCTGTTCGAGAAACAACTCTGGAGCGCGCTTGATCCTGGCGAGCGCGCACGCGTACTAGAGTGCCGCGACGAGACTCATGAGGCCGAGCGCGTCGCCGCCGAGATCCTGCACGGCCATCAGACCAAGGGCCGTGCCTATGGCGACTACGCCATCCTCTATCGCGGAAATCATCAGGCGCGCCCGTTCGAGCAGGCGCTGCGAACGCTGAATATCCCTTATTTCCTCTCTGGCGGCACTGCCTTCTTCGCCCGCACCGAGGTCAAGGATGTGATGGCCTATCTGCGCCTGCTCGCTAATCCAGACGATGACGCCGCCTTCTTGCGCATCATCAACGTACCGCGCCGCGAGATCGGCCCCGGGACGCTCGAAAAACTCGCGACGGTTGCCGCCCAACGCCGGACTAGCCTATTCAACGCCTGTGCCGATCTTGCGCTAGCCGAGCATCTGACGGAGCGCCAGCGACGACGCCTGGCCGACTTCAAGGCCTGGATCGCCCATTATCAGCAACGCGTCAGCTCCGACCCGATCGGCGCTGTCCGTGCCCTCGTGGATCAGAGCGACTATCGCGGTTGGCTCAAGGACAGCAGCTCAAGCCTGAGGGTGGCCGAGCGGCGCATCGAAAACGTTCAAGCCCTGATCGGCTGGCTCGAGGCGCTGAACAAAGGCGCCTTACAGGAGGGTGCCCTGCAGGAGGGTAACCTAAAGGAGGGCGCCTTAAAGGAGAGCCCCTTAAAGGGGGGCAGCCTGCCGGAGATGGTCGCCCATCTGACGTTGATGGATGTGCTTGAGCGCCAAGACGAGGAAGAAGGTGGCGACCGGGTCGCATTGATGACCTTGCACGCCGCCAAGGGGCTCGAGTTCCCGGAGGTCTTCCTCGTTGGCATGGAAGAAGAGCTACTGCCGCACCGCAACAGCATTGAGGACGACAACATCGAGGAGGAGCGGCGGCTGGCCTATGTCGGCATCACCCGCGCGCGCAATCGGCTCAACCTCAGCCTCGCGCGCCATCGCCGCCGCTATGGTGAGCAGGTGCTCTGCGAGCCGAGTCGCTTCCTTGATGAGCTACCAAAGGCCGATCTCTACCAGGTCGACCAAGAGCCGGTTGACGAGGCAGAGCGCCGCGAGCGCGGCAAGGCGCAACTTTCGGCACTGAAAGCATTGCTGGCACGCCCAAGCTGAGCAGGCCGCCAGGCGACAACACAAGCGCCCATCGCGTCTCTGACGGGCGCGTTGCCGCCAGACAGGGGCACTCAAGCTGGCAACGGAGCAGCCATGGACGACGGCGATTGATCGCGCTATCCTTACACCTCTCAAGCGATGACATATCGCTGACATTCCCCTCTTATGGAATGCCCATTCCCAACAGGCGCCCGTAGCTCAGCTGGATAGAGTACTGCCCTCCGAAGGCAGGGGTCACAGGTTCGAATCCTGTCGGGCGCGCCAGAAAATCAGACGCTGAGTGACGTCCTGACGCTGCTGCAGAAGCCCGATGAGATTGATGGCGTCATCCTTGGTCGGGATCTGACACTGTGCGGGCTGCTCGGCATGGGCGGCTGAGTCATGCGCGGGCAGCAGTGATTGTGGTCCGGTCGGCACAAAGAAGATTTCAGGCCCTATGGGTGGCAGGCCCAGCGCCGCGGCGGTGGCTGCATCAAGCCGGCCTTGAGTCGGCAGCAGCCCATTGTGCAACTGGAACCGGTCCAGTGCGGCCAGGGTTAGCTTTCCGACGATCCCATCAAAGTGCTGGCGCTTGGCCTGCTGCTGCCCACCGACTTGGGTCTGCAGTCCCTGCTCGGCCAGGGCCTGCTGCAGCTTGATGATGTATGGCCGTGATGCGCGCCGATGGCTTTTGAGCAACTGTCTGATCGTCAAGAGATCGAGGGCCCGGGACAAGGCCGCCTGCTGACCCGACTGGAGCGCCGCGTACTGCGCGAGACGCTGATCATAGAGCTCCAAGGCGACGCGCTCGGCGGGCATCAGCCGATCAGCGAATGCAGGATCGTCTGGCTCGCCCTTGCCAACGAGCTCGCGAAAGGCGGCAAGCGCCTGAGCCAGGGCAGGACTGCCGGCAGCAAGCTCCGTCACTTTCGGGTCCATGACACCCAGATGCTGCAGCGCCATCACGGCAGATGCTGGCAGGAGCGCCAGGGGTTCGGTCTCTCCGAGAGCGATGAGTTCGGCGAGGCGAGCCTTGTAGGCCTGCATTTCCTCGGCATCAAGCGGCGCGGTCAGCAGCTTTTCGGGCAGCAGCACACGGCCACCAGCGGGGTTGCGAAACTCAACCCGCTTTGGGACCTCGTCGTCCTTGAGTGTCCAGCCAGCCATGTCGCCGCCATTGAGTGGAAAGCCGACGCCGTACTTGGCGCGCACCATCGCCGGCTGGCTGCGGGCCTTGACCCGCCTGGATAACGCCTGCAGAAACTCAGCCCAGGTATAAGGATCGGTTCTCGCGCTGGCGTTGCGATAGAACATCCCCGGATTTCCGGTCACGATGGGCGAATCGGCCGGTAGGCCCCATTCCGCTGAGCGCGACTCGAAAGGCGCCAGATCTGGTAACGAAAGGCGGCCATAGCCAGGTGATGGGCGCGCATGCTGACCGGCTGAATCGGGCCGCACACTCGGCCGGGCGCGCTTGGTGTCGCCGGCATCGGGCATGAGGCTGCGTCTGGGAAAAAGCTGCTGTGGGGCGTTCAGAAGACCGTTTGAGGTCATCGATGACTCGGCGGCTCGAGCCGATGCCGGGCGCAACAACAGCCTGGGTCTGGATGTTGGAAGTTGCGACCCAGCGCCTTCCAGAACGGCAAGGCCCGGCCTGTTGGCATCTAACTCCGGCGCCGACGACTTGACGCTGAGCGTATGCCTGGCTTCTCCTCGAGCCAACGCCAAGACCTGTCTGCCTCGGGTTTCGCCGAGAAAATGGAACAGATAGTCTTCTTCGGGCGATTGAGCGCCAGAATCAACGCTCAAATAATGCTTGGCGAAGGCCAATACCGTGAAATTGTGTCTCAACAACTGCAGCTGTTTATCATCCGCATCACGATGCCCATCGACCGTCTCTTGGATGATGCTGCGTACCTGTGCATCGTTGAACGGCCCTGCCCCTAGATCCAACCACTCGCGGCCTTGACTTGGGTCTGCCGCGCTTGCAGCCAGCAGGTCTTCACCATAGCGCTTGATGATCAGGAAAAAGGTGTTCGGGATAAACTGCCAAACACCCGTCGCCGAGCCCAAACGCCCGTTATCCAAGGTCGGTCGGACGAAGTCATTCCAGGTTCCGGCGCTCTCGAACTCACCTGTCGCCAAGACCTGCCCCAAGGGCTTGCCTGTCCGCTCAGAGACCTCCAGCAAACTGAGCAGTTGCTGCGGCGAGATGTCTTGGGCGCGATCATAATCGCGTGCCCGGCGAGCAGCTTCGGCTTGATAGGCAGCGATTAACCTCGCCTCTGACTCATGATCCGAGTCTGCATCGGCGTCATGCTTCAACCCTGCTTCCTCTGCAGCACCGGCTTCTACAACACGGCCTTCTTCAATACCCGCTTCTGCAACACTGGCGTCATCAGCCTGAGCAGCGCAAGCAAACCCCATGGCCAATAGCCCGGCAGCAAGTCTTCGCGCCAAGCCAAGCGGCTGTTTGAAAAAACAAAGGACCAAGTAACGCATGTCGACACAAGACCTGCTGAGCCTGCCCTAGAGTGTAGAGAACCAGAGACCAAAGACCAAGGTGAACACCCGGCGCCGCATTGGGCCTATCGTCAGGCGTCAGGCGTCAGGCGATCGGCTCTATTTGCTCCAGGTGAGGTTATAACGCACGCCTGTTGTTGTGACCCGCGATCAAGCCATCACTTGGCTTATACTGATTGCTCATTACTCCAGCCGCAATCCCGCATCGTATTCGATGGATCTGTCCAGGCTATCGACAGACCTGCTATTCGTCGCGCTGATCACGGTTGCAAATGGCGCTCCTTGGCTACTTGGGCGTTGCTTTGGCGTAGATCAGGCGCGACCGGTAGACGCTGGCCTGCGATTCGCAGATGGCCGGCCGTTGCTCGGCCCCTCCAAGACTTGGCGCGGGCTCGCGGCGGCGATGATCGCAACACCGATATTCGCGCTGCTCATGGGCTGGCCCGTCTGGCTGGGCCTTGCCGTCGGCGGCGCGGCGATGATCGGCGACCTGCTGGCGAGCTTCCTGAAACGCCGGCTCGGTCTCGCATCAAGCACTAGCGCACCCGGACTCGATCAGATTCCGGAGGCCTTGTTGCCGGTGCTGGTCGCCACCTTCTGGCTAGATTTGGACTGGTTTGATCTCGGGCTTGTGGTCTGGATCTTTCTGATCGGTCACCTGCTGGTGACCCATCTGATTCCGAGGCTACTGCGCTCTGACTCCTACTAGCACGAAGGCTGAGCCTGCCGAGGCTACTTAGAGACTGCCCAGGAAGGGCAGTCTCTAAGCCTGGTGTTGCAACTCCAGCCTTGTGTTCCAAGTTGAACGCGATGGTTGAAGCCAGTACCGCTACTGTTGGAGTCACTGTAACTGCCCCAGCCCACCAGGGCCATCTGAGACCCCCTTGCTAGATCGGGGCGGCCAGCTCATGCAGGGTGATCTCCGGCAGACAGTTGAGGCGCGCCGCGACCACCGATGAGCCGGTCCCCATCGAGGTGTAGCCGACCATCTCGCCATGTCGCCAAGCCCCTGCGGCGAGGCGCCGCGGACAGCGGGCATCCCAAAACACAGCGATCTGCCCAGGTAGGCAGATCTGGCCACCATGGGTATGGCCAGAGAGCATCGCGGCAAAACCGGCATAGGCCGCATGCAGGTAGATCTCCGGAGTATGCGAGAGCAGCAGCGCGGCGGCACCCTCGGGAATCTGAGCGGCAACCTTGTCGATGTTATGCACCTGGTAATAATGCGCATCATCGATGCCGGCGAGATACAGCCGCTGACCATCACGCTCGATCACCAGAGTCTCGTTCAACAGGACCTGGATCTGCATCGCCTCCAAGCCCGGCACCAGACGGATGCTGTCGTGGTTACCCAATACCGCGTAGACCGGGCCTTGCAGTTGGGTGCGGATGCTGGCCATGCCGGAAAGCGCCTCATCAATGGGGCCGTAGGTCTTGGCGCGATAATCGCCGGTCAGCACGCAGAGATCATAGCTGAGCCCCTGCAGGCGCTCGGCGATGGCGGCGGTGATGCGCCGATCCAGATCGGTATGCAGATCGCTCAGATGCAGGATGCGCAGGCCGACGAAGGCTTCCGGCAGGCCGCGGACCAGCAGGCGATGCGGCTGAATACGGATCTTGCGCGTGTTCTCCTGCGCCCGCTGATACAGGCCCACCAGCCGCAGCGCGTGGCGGATAAAGCCATGCACCGAGTACCAGTTCTCCGGATAGAAGAAATGCGCGCCAGGGCGAGTGAAGGCAAAGGCGTCTTGCTCCTGTTCCAGGCCGAGCCGCCGGCGCAGATGGGTGCGGCCGATGCGCGGGATCAGGGCTTCGAGCTCGGGGGGTAGGTGTGTGGTGATCATCGATGCCATTGCCTCTGTAACAACAGATCTGGAGCACTACCCCTTGATCTTCACCGCGCCACTGTTCATGCTGCTGATCAAGGCCTGGCGCGGTGCCGAAGCCGTGATCACGGGCGCCTCAAGCCAAGTCGTCGATCTAGTGCCAACGGGCCGCAGGTCACCGATCAATCACCGGCGCCCCTGAGACTCGATGCACGCCCGCTCGAGCCCCTGACGCCAATGTCTGACACCCTTCAGTCTCGCGCGTCTCAGTCTGCGCCGAGGCCGATTCCAAATGGCCATCCCGCCTGGCTAGGTCCGAGACCCACCCTTGCCACCCAACCATTGAACCTCAATAGGAGTCCCCAATGACCGACCAACCCCAAACCCTGACCATCGACGGCATCGAGTACCACCTCGCCGACCTCGGCGACGCCGCCCGACAGCAGGTGACCAACCTGCGCGTCTGCGATCAAGAGATCCAACGCCTGCAGCAACAGCTCGCCATCGCCCAGACCGCGCGGGCTGCCTATGCCAACGCGCTCAAGGGCAAGTTGCCCAAAAGCGCCGCGCATTGAGGAATGACCATGACCGAGTGGTCCACCGGCTACGTTGCCGACATCGGCTACACCTAACGGCGACTACACCGAGCTCGGTAGTGCTCTAGATCTGTTGTTTTACCAATTAAATTCTTGATTAATAAAGATTAAATATTATTCAACAACAGATTTGGATCACTACCCAACCCAGCGACTGGGCCGCACAAACCTGGCAACTGCAGCACAACCAAGGCCAGCGGCTGATCCAAGGTGCCATCAGCACTCGTTTGCAGCGCTACTTCAAGCGCTGGCGTCCTCAGCAGACGTCATAGGCAACGCCACCTCATCCGCCAAGTTGGCGATCTCGCTTAGCAGCCGATTGTAATCCGGACTCTCGGGCGCGGCATAGTTGAAGTTCTTGAACAGGCCGGTGAGCTTGATAAAAAACTCGCGCGCGGCACCTTTGCCGTCGAAGTCATACTCGCGATGCACCAGTTCGTAGACGCGCTCGAAGGTCATCTGCTGACGCTCGATTGGCACTGAGGCATCGACCTTGTCGAAGGCGTCCTGCTGCAGAAAGACCATGTCGACGAACAGCGCCTTCTGATAGATCAGATAGTCGGCCAGGGTCACGCCTTCCTCGCCGGTGACCTGCATCATCTGCTGCACGCGGTCGCCTTGGCGCAGCAGCTCCTGAATGCGCTTGACCCGCGTGACCCAGCTCGGATCGATGTGCGCGCCGTACCAGTCGGCAAGCTGGTCGAGGTAGCGTGACCAGGAGATCAGCGGATCGATGGCCGGGTAGAAGCGCTTGTAGGCGCGGTCATAAGACAACCCCAAGAAGGTCTTGACCGTGCTCAGCGTCGACTGGGTGACCGGTTCCTCGAAGTTGCCACCGGCCGGCGAGACGGAGCCAATCATGGTCAGGCTGCCGTGGCTGCCGTCGGCGGTGCGAAACACGCCGGCGCGCTCGTAGACGCTGCGGATCGAGGAGTCGAGATAGGCCGGGAAGGCCTCCTCGCCCGGGATCTCCTCAAGCCGACCCGAGGTCTCGCGCATCGCCTGCGCCCAGCGTGAGGTCGAGTCGGCCAGCAGCAGCACCTGATAGCCCATCTGGCGGTAGTACTCGCCGAGGGTGATGCCGGTGTAGATCGAGGCCTCGCGCGCGGCGACCGGCATCGAGGAGGTGTTGCAGACGATGATGGTGCGGTCCATCAGCGAGCCGCCGGTCATCGGATCGGTCAGGCCGGGGAACTCGGTCAGGGTCTCGACCACCTCGCCAGCACGCTCGCCGCAAGCGACCACGATGACGATATCGACCGACGAATGCTTGGCGATCAGATGCTGCAGCACGGTCTTGCCGGCGCCGAATGGCCCAGGGATGCAGCCGGTGCCGCCGCGGGCGATCGGGAAGAAGGTATCCACCAGACGGATGGTGGTGATCATCGGTTCGGACGGATACAGCCGCTCGATGGCGCGGGTGCGTAGCATGCGCTCGGTGAGCGGGCGCCGGACTGGCCAGCGCCGGGTCAGATCCAGTGAGCGCTCCAGGCCATGCTGATCGCGGATGCGCACCACCGGGGTGTCGACGGTGACGCTGCCCTCGCGAATCCAGGTCACCTCGACCTCGCCGAGCTGGTCGAAGGGCACCATGATCTTGTGCGAGAAGGTGCCTTCTTGCACGGTGCCGAGCACGCCACCGGCCTTGAGCTTGGCCCCAGCCTGCACGCGCGGCACGAACGACCATTTCTTGCCCTGATCCAGCGCTGGCAGCTCGACCCCGCGCGGCAGGAAGGTGCCATGGCGCACGGCCAGACTCTCGAGCGGATTCTGCAGGCCATCGTAGACCTGACCGAGCAGGCCGGGGCCGAGCGTGACCGAGAGCAGGTCACCGCTTTGTACCACCGGATCGCCGATCGAGACCCCGGCGGTGTCCTCGAACACCTGCACATCGGCGAAGCGACCGCGCACCCGCAGCACCTCAGCCTTGAGCCGTTCTTGGACGCCGCTTTCGGAGGGGCGACGCGGCGCGATATAAACCACCTCGTTCTTCACCAACGGCAGCGGCGCGCCCTCGTCGCTGCCGCCCTCGATGGTGACCAGCGATTCCTGCACCGCGACCACGCGTGTTGGCACCGGTGCTGGATGCGAGCCCGAGGCTGGGCCCGAGCCGGATGTCGTTTGCGCGGTCTCCGGCGATTGCTCAACCGCAGCCGCAGCCGCTCTGTGATCAGCCACAATCAGCATCCTCTCAGTGATTCAGTCATCTTGGTCCACTCGCCACTCGCCACTCGCCACTCGCGCACCAAGCGTTACCGTGAAATAAGCGCCTAATGGTCCAAGATTGGGGCGCACCATGGACGTTAGCAGCCGCATCGAGCAAACACACTCATGCAGCGTTCTCGGCGAGCAGCGTCTCGAGTGCGTCGAGTCCAGGTCCGAGCCCGGTTTGGCGCTCAGCAGAGCGCCCCTCATGGAGTCCAGCTTCGACCAGGTGATCAAAGCGTTCCAGCGCTGCGTTGGCATCGTAACGGGTCCAGCGGGCGACGAGATCCCAGCAGGCGACATAGGCCACGACCGCCTCGAAATCGAACGTATGTTCGGCGCCGATGCGCTCGAGATGTGCCCAGACGGTGCCCAGCAGCAGACGCTCCAAGCCCAAGGCATCATCGCGCTCGAGCAGGCGCTTGGCCTCCGGCAGCCAGGGAAAGACCCGCTCTAGGCGAAAATGCGGCTCGCCCCAATGGCGCCGGATCAGTGGCACCCAGCGGCCAAAGCCCCAGCGCCGCCGCTCGGAGGGCGCGATGCCGCCCGCATGCCGATGGCGCAGCGCGGCAACCAGGGTGCGCATCTCCAGCCGCCAGATCACCAACTCGCGGACGAAGGCGTTGTGGATCTCGGCGATGTCCTGCTCGGCCTGACGTACCAGGGCTTCGTCATCGATCTCGAAGCGCTGATCCTTCCAGGCGATCAGTGCCTCAAACTTGGCGAGATCCTCGGCATCCTCGGGCTCGAGCCAGCGCAGCCGCATCTCTAGACGCAGCCTTGAAAGCGGCGTCTGCTTGGCGCCGAACAGCGGCCCGTGCGCGGGCAGCGAGGTCAGCAGCGTGAGATAGCGGTCGTTCGGTGCCATCGCCATCGTTTAGCGCAGGCCTGCCATTGACAAAGTAGCGGTTCGCCCTGGAGCGACGCGGTTCGCAGCCGTCAGCGTCTTGCCCTTTGTACCGAACGCGGAACTCAATGCTCGCCGCACGACCAAGCTAACCTTCGAACCGACCGCTGGGCTTAACGCCAGGCTCGCCGATGAGTTGGCCCTGGCCATTGGGGTGATTGCTGACGTGAACTCTGGGCTGGCCATCACTTAACGGTACCTTCCAGGATCGCCCGGAAGCGCGGCTGCAGATGGGCCAGGATCAGCTCGGCGACCTTCTCGTCGCTGAGATCGATCTCGATCTGCTTGTTGCGCAGCCGGATGCGAATGCCATGGGCCTCGTCGTCGGAAACCTGAAAGTTGACACCTTCCTCGAGCACCTCGGAGGCCACCGCCAGCACGAAGTGAGAGAGCGAGCCCTCGCGCAGCTCGAGCGGATTGCGGCGCAGCTCTTCGATGCCGATCAGCTCGCGTGGCAGCACGATCTCGACCGCGTCGCCGGGCTCGATGCCGGCCTCGTCGCGACCGCGCCGCGCCACCTCCAGGATCAACCGCTGCAGGAATTCCTCGCGCTCGAGCTCGGTGGTGATCAGCCGCCGAACCTTTTCACTGATGGCGCCGGTCAGCACCGCCGTCATCCGCAGCACGGTATCGCGCATCGCTAGGCGCAGGGCGTCTTCGCCGGCGGTCTTGAGCGCCGCGGCTTCCTTTTGTGCATCGGCGATCAGGCGCTCGGCCTCGGCCTCGGCCTCGGCGCGGATGCGCGCGGCTTGTTGCCGTGCCTCCTGCTCGATCCGGGCCGCCTCGGCTCGGCCTTTGGCGACGCCCTCATCGCGCAGGCGTCGGATCAGGGCGTCGACCCCGGCCGAGGTCGCGCTCGCTGGGGGGATCTCGCGGGCGGTGTCGCGGGCCGTCTCACGCTTGGGCTCAGTCATCGGGATTACCACTTAGGCCGGAATGTTGCCAGCAAGCACCAGCGCGAAGACGAAGACGAAGACCGAGAAGCCTTCGACGATGGCCGCTGGCGCCAGCGACAGGCCAAAGATCTCCGGTTTCACCTTCATCGCCTGGATCGCCGAGGCGCAGGCGCGACCCTGCAGCACACTGGCATAGAGCAGTGCGATACCGGCCAGCAGGCCGATGCCGAAAAGGCCAGGTGCGGCCGTGTCGGTGACCTCACGTTGTAGCGTGAACATGATCACGATGCCGTAGATGACGCCGGTCGAGGGCATCACCGAGACACCGAGATAGCGGCCATGGCCGGACTCGGTATCGACCATGGCGCCAATCGCGGCCTGCCCGGCTATAGCGCAGCCGATGATGCTGCCGATGGCGCCGAGCGCCAGGGCGCCGTACATGCCTGCCCAGCCGAGCGCGACAACCAACTGGTTCATTCGATGATCTCCGTTTTCTTGAAGGGTCGGAAGGGATAGCCCTCGCCGGACAATGCCCAATTGTAGAATTCGATGTAGTTCAATCGCAGGCCGTGCACCACGCCGCTGACCAGCCCCAGTGCCAGATTCAGGCTGTGCCCGATCAGTAGCAGCAGGATCTGCAGCAGCAGCCCCAGGCCCGGGACATCGGCATCGACCTGCACGGCCAGATCATTGAAGGTCAGCGCTAACGAGGCCGAGGCGAGGCCGAGCGCGAACAGCCGCAGGTAGGAGAGCGTGTCGCCGAAGATCTTGGTCACCTGCGACAGCGCCAGCAGACCGTCGAGGACGCGCATCAGCACCGAGCCGAGGCCGGTAATCGGCCGCGCACTGCTGCCAAAGAACACCATCGCGAGGCCGATCCCAATCCCGCCGTAGCCGACCAGTTCGATGGTTGCGGCCTGTGCCGGTGGGGCCAGGGTCAGCCCAAGCCAGAGCCCGAAACCGCTCAGCGCGACCAGGCTCCAGCCGATCGGCGCCAGGGCTTGCAGTCGCGGCCAGAGGTTGCCGACCCGCACCAGGTTGGCCAGTACCAGATGCAGCACGCCGATGCCGACCGAGAGCCGCATCATGCTGTCGAAATCCTGGATATCGAGCAGGTGCAGTTGCGCGGGCAGGCTGCCAGGCGGCGGCGCCACCCCGAAGTAGCTACCGACCAGCACACCCCAGGCGAAGGAGGTTGCGGCGATGCTGCTCGCGAGCACGCGGAAGCGACGTCCCTTGGTCGAGCTGCCGAGCTTACGCCAGAACAGCAGCAGCCCGAGGCCGAGCAGGGCCGCGTAGCCGGCATCCGAGAGGATCATCGCGAAGAACAGCGCGAACGAGAAGAACAGGATGCGGCTGGGATCGAAGCTGTCGTAGGCCGGCATCTGGTAGAAGCCGACCAGATCCTCGCCGGCGCCGAGCGGCTCCGGGTTGGTCAGTAAGGTGGGCGGCGCGTCGCCTGGCGCGGGGTCTTCGATCAGCAGCGCCAGCCCCTGTTCGGCGGCAAGGGCCTCGACCGCTGGCACCTGCGGCACGCCGACCCAGCCTTGCACCGCGAACAGACCATCAGCGTCTAGGGTCAGACTCTGCGCATGGGTGAGCACGGCCTGATCCTCGGCGCGGGCGAAGTGCTTGCTGAGCAGGTAGATCCAGCGCGTCAGGGCGCGCCGATCGGCTTCCAGCGCTTCCAGCTCCAGCTCGGCCGCCTCGAGCTGCTGCTCGACCTGGCTCAGCGACAGGGCGCCGGTGTGGGTGCGCGGCACCGGCAGCGCGTCGGCCGGCGGCTCCTCAGGTGCGATCACGACCAAGAACGCCTCGCGGTTGTCTTGGTGTACCACCTGCCAGGCTAGCTCCAGGCCCTCGAGTTCCTTCAGTCGTCGCAACGGCAGCGTATAGAACCAGAGCTTTTCGCCGGCCAGCGCCTCGCCCGGCGGCAGACTGAAGTCGCCCCAGGGCGCAAGATCCTTGGCGCGCTGGGCGAGGGCGTCGCGACGGTCGAGGGTGGCACGGATCTGATCCTTGTTGGCGAGCACCGATCTGATCGTCGTGGCCAAGTCGAAGTCGGCTTCGTTATGGACCTGGCGCCGCTTTTCCGGCTCATCGACGAGATAGCGCAACGCCTGTCGCGCCTCGACCGCATGCTCCGGTGGCAGCGTTTCCGGCTGTGATGAGGTGGGCGCGAGCGGCACCAGATGCAGGCAGCCGAGCGCCTGCAGCCGGTCCATCACGGCCTGCTTTTGATCTTGGCTGCCGACCAGCGACAGCCGCTTCAGTGGCTCGATGGCCATCTTAGCCTAGCCCCTCCGCGGCACGTTTCTTCTTGGCGATCTTCGAGCGCACCACGGCGGCGCGCTCGGCATCGGAGAGCGCGATGCGGATGCGCTTGATGTTGGCGCGGGTGCGCGGGATCAGCACCTTATCGAACAGGTTCACGCGCTGGGTGACGGTGCGCACGGCCTGGTCCAGCAGCGCCAACCGTTGGTCGGCCAGCAGCAGCTCGATGCGCAGCCGCAGCGCCTCGCGCAGTTTATCAACCAGTGGCTCGATCCAGTGCGGCTTCGACAGATAACCATAGGGCCGCACCGCGATCTTCAGCTCGGCCAGTGTCGGCAGCCAGGTGCCCATGCGGTTCTCGCGCCCAAGCTCGACCTGTTCGACCCGCACCAGCTGGCTCAGATCAATCTCCTCGATGGCCAGCATCGGCAGGGTCTCGGCGACGCGCTGCCGCACCGCCTCAAGCTCGGCCACAAGCTCGCGCTGCTCGGCCTGCGCCCGCGCCCGCTCGCCCATCAGCTGCTTGCGTTTCATATCCAGCGAGGGCAGGAACTGCTGATAGCTCTTCAGCTGCTGCGACTGCTGCGACAGCGAGGATTTGCTCAGCGAGACCTTAGCCATGATGCACTAACCACTAACCCGCGCTGCTCAGGCCGCTTCACGCGGGAAGTATTTATCGATCAGCTGTTGCTTCATCAGCAGCTCCTCCGGATCGAAGCACTCGGCCATGGTCTGCCAGCAGAGATCCAGCGCCTGCTCCAGCGGCAGGCTGACATTGATGTCCATGAACCGCTCCCGAAACAGGTCGCCGAAGCGCAGCAGCTTCTCATCGAAGTCGCTCAGCTCAAAGGCCATCGCCTGCTTCTGCTGCGCATCCTTGGCGCCGGAGTAGAAGCGGATCATGGTGTTCATGACCTGGCCGTGATCCTCGCGCGTGACCTTGCCGATCACATGCTGCTTCAGGCGCGACAGGCTACCGAATGGATCGAGCACACCATCATGCAGATAGAACTGGCCCTCGGTGATGTAGCCGGTGTTATCCGGCACCGGATGAGTGACATCGCCGCCCGGCATGGTAGTCACGGTGAGGATGGTCAGCGAGCCGCCTTCGCGATAGTCAGCGGCCTTCTCGTAGCGGCGCGCGAGCTGCGAGTAGAGATCGCCCATGTAGCCACGGTTGGAGGGCACCGCTTCCATGGCGATGCCGACCTCCTTCATGGCGTCGGCGTAGGCGGTCATATCGGTCAGCAGCACCAGCACGCGCTTGCCTTCCTCGAGCGCGAACTTCTCGGCCACCGCCAAAGCCATGTCCGGCACCAGCAGGCGCTCGACCACCGGGTCGGCGGAGAGGTTCACGAACATCACCGTGCGCGCGAAGATGCCGGCATCCTCGAACTGGCGGCGGAAGAAATAGTAGTCGTCGAAGATCAGCCCGAGGCCGCCGAAGACGATGATGTCGGCATCCGCCTGCACGCCGATGCGCGCCAGCAGTTGGTTGTAAGGCTCGCCGGCGACCGAGAAGATCGGGATCTTCTGGCTCTCGACCAGCGCATTGAAGACGTCGATCATCGGCACATCGGTGCGGATCATCTTCGACGCCAGCAGCCGCCGCGCCGGATTCACCGAGGGGCCACCGGTCGGAATCTTGGGCTCGTCATCCAGATCAGGGCCGGCATCGAGCAGGCCGCCATCGCCGCGAAAGACGCGGCCGAGGATGTTCGTCGAGTAGCTCGCGCGCATGGCATGACCGAGGAACTGCACGGTCGA
>NZ_JAYESN010000051.1:0-34435 GCF_034860625.1 Lamprobacter sp. | reverse complement strand
ACCAACGCATCCCCATCGAACAAATCCGCAAACGCCGAATCATCCATAAACCGACCATCCGCCTCCGAGCTGTGTGACCAAGCCACATCCCCAGCCCGATACAACCGCCGCGGATTCGCCACCGCCACAATGCGCACCCGATGCCCCGCGGCCTCCAGCGCATCCTTCGCCTCGAACACCGGCAGCAGCACCATATCCCCCGTCACCGCAAAGACCACCAAAGACCCCGCGCCCGCCGGCGACTCATACAACGCCACCGCCCCTTCATCGATCGCCCGCGCCGCCTGCTCCGGCGTCGTATACACCGGCAACGCCGACTTACTCGCCACGATACTGATGCACTTATTGAACTGCGACGTCGCCCAAGCAAAGGCCGCCTGCATCATATTCGCATCCGCCGGATACAGCAGATAGCTATTGCCATTGCGCATCTGCCCACCGAGATAGTTCTCGATCTCCGGGCGCTGATGGGTCCAGCCATTGCGGCCCTGCTCCAACGCCCCCGCCGTAAACATGCTCACCACCGCCGGCGTGCGCCGCCGCAGCTCCGCCATCGCCTGCGCCACCGTCTGCACGATCGGCCAGCCATTGATCGCAAAGCTCTCATACGACAACCACAGCGAGCGCCCACCGAACAACGCAATCCCCGCCGCCAGGCCGGCACAGGCATCCTCGCTCAGCGGCTCATACACCTGACCGGTCGGCGCCTGGTTATAGAGCGGATCAACGGTCGGATGACGGATCTTCAAGCGCTCATTGATCACCTTCATCGCCGAGGCCTCATTGCCATCGGCATTGGTCACCACGAACAACGGATCGCGCTCGCCCAGCGTCGCCACCATCTCCGCCATCGCCGTCGAAGGCACCGCCTTCTCACCGACCGCAAACGCCTGCATCGGCAGCTCACCAACCTCTGGCAACAGACGCTCGGACTCTGTCACCGCCACCCGGCCCGCCGGACCTCCGCCCGCGCGCGCCATCAAGGTGCGCACCAAGGCCCAAGCCTCCGGCGCCAGCGCGCCATGCTCCAGCGCCTCGGCAATACTCGGCTTCTCCGGCTTATCGCCCGGATACAGGTTGTGCGACTTAGCCCCACGCGCATGCACGCCGGCGCCTTTCAACTGCTTGATGATCACCGCCGTCAGCGTGCCGCTCATCGCCGATTCAGCCGCCTCGCGCATACCGTCCAACACCGCCCGCGTAAAGGCCGCGCGCGCCGACTCGCTAAACAGCGTGCTATCGACATAGGCCTCCGGCTGATCCGCATCGTCATAGGCCTTGGCATCAATCAGGATCACCCGCTCGAAGCCATGCGTCTGCCAGTACGCCGTCATCTGCGCGTTATCCATCAGCGACACCATCGAATGGTGCTCCTGGCTGTACCCATTCCAGATCAGCACCGGCAGGAAGTTCGTCACCTCCGGATAACTGGTGTTGAAGTGCTTCATCGACGAGAGGATGTAGGGCTCGCCGAGGCCGCCATCGCCGATGGTGCAAGGGAACAGCTTGTCGCGGTTCAAGTAGGCTCCCGCCATCGCAAAATGCTGCCCCTGACCGAGCGGACCCGCAGGCGCCAGCAGCCCCGGAATGGCGCCGGAGAGATGCCCAAGCAGCCCATCGCGCTCGCGAAAACGCTCCTGCATCTGCGTCATGGTGCTGATGCCCATCGCCTCCAGCGAGCCATCCAAGAACATGCTGCTATAGAAGCCCGGTGCGTGATGGCCCACCTCAGTCACAATGTTCTTGTGCCCCAGCATGATCAGCGCCGCGATCGCATCCGCCGAGCTCGCAAAGCCGCCCGGATGCCCAGACTCCTTCGACGCACAGAGCTGCAACGTCGAATACCGCAGCGCATCCGCGATCAGGCGCGTCTGGAACACCGCCGCCTCATCGACCTGCGAGATCGCCGTCTGACCCTCTGCAATCGCCGGCTCGGAAAGCACTGAAAAATTGTGCGGCAGGGTGCCGAAGTGCAGCACGCCCTCGCAGAAGGCGGGAATCGCTGTCGATTGAGCCTGGGTTTGGCCATTAGCGGCCGCGGAAGCAGATGCGCTCATGATTCAGAATCCTCTTTATGTCAGTCGCGTCTTTAGGTCAGTAGGGTCGAGACCGACCCATGCCGCCTCGCAGTCAAAGGCTTAGCCGGGTAGAAGCACGATCAGGACAAGATCGGCCAACCTCACAAAATCGGCCGACCTCGCGAGCCGTTCAGAGATGGCTCCAGCAACGGACTCAGCCTGCTTGACGCATAGATTGAGACTCCATAAGGATTTTCGCAATAAGGAAAAGATTCCATAATGCGAAAAAGACAACCTGAGAGACCACACCCGTGCCTAAATCCTCCTCCAAAACTAAGCCGGCACCCGCAATGACATCCACCCCCAAACCCAACGCCACACCCCGTATCCAGGTCATCGATCGCGCCACCGCTCTGCTCGACACCATCGCCCGCTATCCCGATCCAGTCAGTCTCAAGGTGCTCACGGCGGAAACCGGCCTGCATGCCTCGACCGCGCATCGCATCCTCGCCGCGCTGATCCAGAACGGCTTTGTCGAGCGCGACCCCGCCGGCCACTACCGGCTCGGGCTGCGTCTGCTTCAGCTTGGGGTGCGCCTGCGCGGTGATGTCGACCTGCGCGCGATTGCACGACCAGTGATGGAGACCCTGCGCGACCAGCTCGGCGAGAGCATCAATCTCACGATTCGCGAGGGCGATGAGGTGGTCTATATCGAAAAGGCCACGCCCAATCGGATGATCCATGTGCAACAGCTCATCGGCGCCCGCGCACCACTGCACGTCACCGCCGTCGGCAAGCTGATGCTCGGCGCTGGCGGCGAGGACGCGATCCGCGCCTATGCCGAGCGCACCAACCTGCCGGCTTATACCCGTCATTCCCTGAGCGATGTCGAGCGGCTGCGCGCGGCCTGTCTGGACGCGATCGACCGAGGCTACGCGCTCGACGATGAAGAAGCAGAACTCGACGTCGGCTGCATCGGCGTCCTGCTCTACGACAGCACTGGCCGCGTCGCCGGCGGCCTCTCGATCTCGGCGCTGATCGAGCGCCGGCAGCTCGCCTGGATCGAAGATCTGCAAAGGGCCGGACAAAGCATCTCCGAACAGCTCGGCTAGCGAGCAGCAAGGTCTATAGCCACAGAACCTAATCACCGGACAGATCAGTAAACTGTCGCCGCAACGCAGGCTTGCCAGGCCGCACTGTCCCCGAAACGGATACCCGCAACGGTTTTTACACTCGAGTCCGGGCTGAACTACCGAAGGCTAGTCCCGCTAGTAATAGGTAGGCGAAGACAACGGCTGGCATCTGCATGCTAAAGTCGACCAAGGAATGTAGACCGATTTGCACCGTCGCGGCCACGAACAGCAGGGCTAGCTCGAACTCCTGCCTCTGAATGGCCGCCATGAGCGCCGAGACCAACATCAGCACAAAGGCCCCCACTAGCACAAGGGTCGCAGGCCAGCCGATCTCCATCGCCAGCTCCAGATAATCGCTGTGCGCACGCCGGTACAAGAACGGCACCGTCTCGTCTCGGAACAAGCTGAACGCCGACTCAAAACTGCCAAGCCCATACCCCGTCCAAGGGCGCTCCGCAATCGCCTGCTGAATCAGCGGATAGACCTCGAAGCGGCCATCCCCGCGCTCAAACAGATACTCAAACCGCGCCGCCGTCTGATCGCCACTCAGAAAAAGATTCAGCGCCAGCAACGCCAGCGGCAGGCTGACCAACCCTAACCCAACCGCCCGCGGCCGGCCGGCCGGCAGCCGCAGACTCCAGCCGAGCAACAGCACCGCAACCCCAGCCAAAAACGCAATCAATCCCATCCGTGACTCGGTAAGCAGCAGGGCTAGAAAGCACAGCAGCACCGCCATCGCAACCGGCCAGCCCGAAACCGTAAAGGTCTCAACAAAGTCCCGCAACCGCGAGCGCGCATCACTGTCGCCATCGCTATCACTCATCAGCAAACGGCGCAGATAGCGCAAGATCAAGGCCAGCGCCGCCAGGGTGCCAAGTCCGGCATAGGTCGCATAGCTATTGCGATTGATAAAGGTCGAGGTCAAGACGCCAAGGTAGGCATCCTTGTCGAACCAGAGGATGGTCTCAGTCCCAGCAAAATAGACCACCAGCCCATAGGCCGCATAGGCAGCCTGCGTCGCGATAAACACCTTGAGCAGAAGATCTTGGTTCCGGCCGCGCCGGCTGCACCAGAATGCCAGCCAGGCAAACGCCAGATAGGTCAGATAATGGGTGGCCACCTCAACCGAGCGCTCCGGCACCAGTGACAGCGCACCCTCCAACTCCGGCATCTCCAGCAAAGTTGCAGTCTGCGCCCACACCGGATGCTGCCACCCAGGAGCAACACCAGGCAGGCTCTGCACAAATCCCCACAGGGTCACGCCGAGCAGCAGCCCGCTGGCCGCCACCACCGCCAACGGCGGCAGCGGAATAGCACGCCTCAACCGCCACCGCTGTAGCAGATAGAGCCAGATCGCAAACGCCAGTAATACCCCATACAACGCCGGCCACACCGGCGCAACGCTCGCAAGCGGCAGCGGACTAAACACCAACACGCCGGTCAAGATCCAAAACGGCAAGCCACGCACAGGCGCCGAGCGATCTACCCTAGCCGCGCCCAAGACAGCCGCATCAACCATGCGCGTAAGCCTCCCCTTCCAGCGGGAAAGGCCCACCCTCTCGCGTATCCATGCGCAGCCGATCCGCACCATCCAAGATCAAACAGCTCAAGCTGCCCGTGGCATAAGCACCGGTGTCAACACAAATCCGGTTGGAATGGACCTCGACCGCATCGCCGACGTGGTGGCCATGCACCACCACAAACGGATGTACCTTTGCTGAGTTCAAAAACTCCCCCCGAATCCAGAGCAGATCATCGGCGCGCTGGGCCTTCAATGGCACACCCGGCCGAATACCCGCGTGCACAAAAAGGTAATGCCCAAAACACTGGTATAGCTCCAGCCCCTTTAAAAAGGCGAGTTGATGCTCCGGCAGCGCGTCACGCAACGCCATGGCCATACCGGTCACATCATCAGGGTCTATCTCCCACCCATCGCTGGTATAAGATTCAATCGTCTCCAGGCCGCCATACTTGAGCCATTGTGCAGCCCCGACCGGATCATCTAAAAAGTTCAACATCGCCTGCTCGTGATTCCCCATCAGACAATGGGACACCAATCCCACCGGCGGCTTCGCGCTCAGCAGCTCCAGCACCTCACGACTATTAGGCCCACGGTCAACGTAATCGCCAAGGTAGATCAGATGCAGCTCCTTCCCGGCATGCTCAGCGGCATCTTGCCCGATCTGATGCTGCAATTGCTCAACCAAGTCAGCGCGGCCGTGGATGTCCCCCACCGCATAGATTCGCATCCCGTCCGGGGTCCGGGCGGGGATCGCCCGCTCGTGCCTCGGCTTAGGTCGCAACCATCCCAACATCACAGTACCTCTGGAGCAGACTTGGAGACCCAAAAGAGATGAGTGCCCTGATTGAGCCTAACCCGTGCCATCGCAAGCGCCTCGGCCAAGCACCCTTGCTAGCAACCTGCATCGCGGCTCAGCTGATCATCGCCAGCCCTGCAACGGCCGGAGACTTCGATCACTACGGCATCTTCGGCGAGACGGGCAAGGAGTTCAACAGCTTGCGCGGGCTACCAAAGTG
This sequence comes from Lamprobacter sp., assembly GCF_034860625.1. Taxonomy (NCBI): domain Bacteria; kingdom Pseudomonadati; phylum Pseudomonadota; class Gammaproteobacteria; order Chromatiales; family Chromatiaceae; genus Lamprobacter; species Lamprobacter sp. The sequence goes on along the minus strand of NZ_JAYESN010000051.1, from coordinate 28,746 downwards.
GCCAACGATGCTCGAGCGCTATGAATCCGAGCAACAACAACTTCAGCAGTGCCGCCTCAGCAAAGCCAACAACTGCGGGTATGCGCCCTGGCAGCGCCTTCTAAGCCGGCTCCGCGGCCAGGAGAAAGCCGTGCAGCTCCGCGAGATCAATCAGTACGTCAACAACCATCCCTACGTCACCGACCCCATGAACTGGGGAAGCGACGACCACTGGGCCACGCCCGAAGAATTCTTCAACAAAAAGGCCGGCGACTGTGAGGATTTTGCCATCGCCAAGTTTCTTGGCCTGCGCGCGCTCGGGTTCAACAACGACGATCTTCGAATCGTGGCCGTAGAAGACCGCAAGCGCAACGTCAACCACACTGTCACTCTCGTCCGCCTAGACAACCAGATCATGCTTCTGGACAACGAGATGGACAGCGTTGTCCCCGCACACTCTGTGTATCACTATAAGCCAGTCTTCGCAGCCAATGAAGACGCCTGGTGGCTGTTTAAGTGAGCCGCCAAGTAATCTGGGCACAACACTTGCACTGCATGGCTGCTCAAGTGAGCAGGGCGTTGCACCAACGCTCAACCAGACAAGCCGACAGGGCAGCAGCGCCTTTAAACTGAAACACTCGACCTTTATGATCAAGAATTTCGAGAATAAACTAGAGCTGCTCCACTAAGAAACTAGATCCGCTCCACCTTGGTGCACATGACAACCCCAACGGTCATCTTTGCTCCCTTGTAGTGCGCGAGTCGTCGCCAAGATTCGCTCCTTCGGTCAGGATTTCACACCCTTGGGTTGCCGTGCCTTGGAAACAGTGATACTAAGATCATCGTTAGCTCAACAAGCTTTATTCATCCTTATACCCCTATCGAAAAGAGGCATACACCATGAAATCCCGTATCGCCGTTACACTCCTGTCCTCGGCCCTCGTGCTCGGCGCGACCGGGCACGCCTCCGCCGCTGAGGCCGCTTCTAGCCAGGCCCTGTTGCCCGTCACCAAGGCGGCCCTGACCGAAGGGCTGTCTCAAGGTGACCTCGAGAAGCGTCTGAGCGCCGCGCTTGAGACTGCCCCCTCGCAGGAGCAATTGCTGCAGCTTCGCCAAAGCCTGGGCGCGCTGGCCGCCACCTCGCCTGCCGACGCCGCCGCCGCATCCCAGGCCCTGGTCAATAGCGCCTGGACCGCCGCCGTCAATGAGCCGCAGCTTGGTGTCGTACTCGCCGCGATCGCGGTGGACACGCTCACCACGCCAGGCGTCGCCGCTGCAGCCCCCACCGCCACAGCCCAAGCCCTGGCCGACGTTCATGGCGCAGTCGCCATGGCACAGCAAGCCGCAGACAGCCGCGAGATGACCCTGACCGGCACAGAGGTCACCGAGCAAGCCCGCAGCTTCGCCACCACCGACACAGCCATCATCACCGCCGTCGCTGATTTCAACAGCCTCGCAGCCGATGCGGTCGAACTCGCCGAAGCCCAAGCAGCGCTGACCAACTTCTCGACGGCAAGCTTCTCCTTTGGCATCCCACCCGGGTTCTTTAACCGCCCGCGCCCAGTCGCCAGCCCAGCAAACGGCTTCAACGTCCCAGCAGGCCCCCCATTCTTCGTTTTCGGGTTTCGCTAATCGACCTGAAACGCCCCGCCCCGAGGCACCTTCGCCTCGGTGGCGGTTTTAGCCGAGAATCGTCTGGGCAGCGATGAGCAACAGAGGAACAGAGGACGTTCGTGCGAGCCCTAACCACAGCGCTAGTTGCCAGCCCAATCCTAGGCGCCTTCATCGCCACGCCGCTCGCCCGAGCGCAAGATCCGTCGCAGATCGCATACAACATCAGCGTCGGTCAACGCCCCTTCGAGACCCAACGGCTGCTCGACGCCTACGACATCGGCTCCGCCCGCCTCGGCGCCTGGCTCCTAACGCCAGTGTTGCAACTAACGGAAACCTCAAACAGCAACATCTTTGCGACCGCCGACAACGAGATCGATGATTTCATCACCAGCATCCGACCCGAGGTCGAGCTCGAATCGGACTGGAACCGTCATCAAACGCTGTTCAAGATAGGAGCCGATAGCGGCCTCTATCGCGACAACAGCGACGAAAACTACAACGACTACCACTTCAGCAACCGCACGCGCCTCGACATCAGCCACGGCACCCGGCTCACCGCCGACCTGCGCTACCGGCATGCGCACACCCCGCGCAGTTCAGCCGAGAACGTCGGCGCCGCCGCCGAGCCACTCGAATTCGACCAGCGTACCGCCGCGCTTGGCCTAAAGCGCAGCCTCGGCATCTTCACCGCCGGCATCACTGGCGAGATCGAGCGCGTCACCTACTCAAAGAGCAATGCCATTGGCGGCGGCACCATCGACAACTCCGACCGCGACCGAACCGAGACCCGCATCTCCACGCGCCTCGGCTACGAACCCTTCGCCGAGAGCACCGCATACCTCGAGATCAGCCTCAACGACGTCGACTACGACGACCCGACCAAGCTCGGCGACCCCAACCGCGACAACAGCGGTTTCACCATCGACCTCGGCGCCAAAAAGATCATCAGCAACCTCTGGGTGATCGACGTCGGGCTCGGATACCACCCGCGCGACTTCGCCAACAGCGACCTCGACGACATCAGCGGCACCCAAGCCCTGACGCTGCGAGGCGAAGCACTCTGGAACCCAACCGCCCTCACCTCGGTCATCGGCTCGCTGCGCCGCCAAACCTACGAGACCACCGTGCAAAACGCCTCGGCCGTCGTCAACACCTTCCTCGCGCTCAACGTCGAGCACCAGCTGCTGCGCTCGCTCACTCTCAACGCTGGGTTAAACTACAGCGACAGCGATTTCGTCGGCAGCGCCCGCACAGACCGCGATTCTGGGGTTTCGGCTGGCCTCGAGTACGTCCTCACGCGCTTTATCAGCCTGCGCGCCGATGTCCGCTACCGCCAGCGCGACAGCAGCCTCGACTCCGCAGACTATGACCAGCACCTCGCCGAGATTGGCCTGAGGCTCAGCTTGTAACCTAATGGATGTTCAGATGAATTTGACAGCGCAAGACAACGGCCACAGCCGGCTCCCGCAGATCGCCGTCATACTGGGCCTACTGCTGATGCTCACCGCCCCCCAGCTTCTCGCCCAAGGCCGGGACTATCTCCTCGGCCCCGGCGACAAGCTGCGAGTCACCGTCTTCGGCGAGCCTTATCTCACTGGCGAATACATCGTCAGCGCCAACGGCTCCATCTCCATGCCACTCATCGAGCCAATCGCCGTCGGCGGCCGCACCACAGTGGAGGCCCAAGACCTGGTCGAGCAAGGGCTCAAGGCCGGCTTCATGGGCGAGCCCAGCGTTGCCATCGAGGTCCTCGCCTACCGTCCCTTTTTCGTCATCGGCGAGGTCAAGAACCCCGGCAGCTACCCCTACGTGGCCGACATGACCGTGCTGCACGCAGTCGCCATCGCCGGCGGTTTCACGCCCCGCGCGGCCAAGAACAAGATCATCATCCAGCGCAACGGCGAGGAGATCGACTCGGTTCAAAACACCACGTCGGTGCTGCCGGATGACATCGTCACAGTCAAAGAACGCTTCTTCTAGCCTTAAGCTGGCACGCCAAGACCCACCGCGGTCTTGACCATGGCCAACGATGGAACCCTCGACGCATGACGCCAGCACGCAGACAGACCGACACCACGCAGCCAGGGCCATCCGCGCCAGCCCCCTATGCCGCCGCTCATCCCGGCAACGACGCAGACCTCATCGACATCCGCGAGTTGTTCAGCGTCCTCTGGCGGCGGCGCGCGGTCATCCTTGGTACCGCGGCCTTCCTCTGTCTGCTGGCGCTGATGGTGCTGCTTCAGCTGACCCCGCGCTACACCGCAGCCACCCTACTGACCCTACAAACCCGCAGCGAAGCGGTGGTCGACATCCAGGCCGTCATGTCGGGCCTCTCGGCCGATGCCAGCGTCATCCAAACCGAGCTGGACATCATCGCCTCACGCAACCTGATCGGCCAATTGGTCGACCGTCTCAAGCTGATCGAAGACCCAGAATTCAACCCGGCGCTTCGGAGCGAGAGCTCGGTGCTGCAATTCCTTGACCCTCGCACCTACCTCTCGGAGGATTGGCTGATGGCCCTCGGCCTGAAGCGATCGGCCGAACCGATGAGCGAAGAAGAACGCCAGGCCCGCGAGAAGGCCAACGTGGTCGACAACGTCAAGAGCGCGCTCTCGGCCTCGAACCCCAAGCTGTCCTATACCATCAAGATCGCCTTTGAATCCGAAAGCCCCAAGAAGGCCGCGCTTCTGGCCAACACGCTGGCCGAGATCTACCTCAACGACCAGCTCGAGGCCAAGTTCGAGGCCACCGAGCGCGCCACCGACTGGCTCAGCAACCGCATCACCGATCTGCGCCAACGCGTTCTGATCGCAGAGCGGGCGGTCCAGGCCTATCGCGAGGAGCATTTCATTATCGAATCCATCGGCGAGGGCACCATCAGCGAGCAGCAGCTCGCCGAGCTCAACATGGACCTGGTCAACGCCCGGACCCAGCTCGCCGAGGCCGAAGCCCGCTATCGTCAGGTCCGCGCCCGTGGCGAGGCCAGTGCCGCAGCGCTCGGTGAGGTGCTGCAGTCCCCGCTGATCCAGCGCCTGGGCGAGCAAGAGGCCGAGGTTCGCCGTAAGGCCGCCGAGATCTCCGAGCGCTATGGTCCGCGTCATCCAGAGGTGATCAATGTCCGCTCCGAGCTACGCGACATCCGCAGCAAGCTCGACGAAGAGATCGGCAAGATCACCCAGAACGTCGAGAACGAGGTCCTAATCGCCCGTGCCCGGGTCGAGGCGCTGAGCAACAACCTCGACCAGCTCAAGACCGAGAGCACCGAGCTGCAGCAATCCCGCATCGAGCTGCGCGAGCTCGAGCGCGAGGCCCAATCCAGCCGCGTGCTGCTCGAGACCTTCCTCTCCCGCTTCAAGGAGACCAGCAACCAGGAAGACCTGCAGAAGGCCGATGCGCGCGTGATCTCAGAGGCCGAGGTGCCGACGAATCCGAGCTTTCCAAATAAGCGGCTCATGCTCGCCGTCGCACTGGTGTTGTCAATGATGGTCGGCCTCGGCCTGGCCTTCCTGCTCGAGGCCCTCGACAACGGCTACCGCACCCCAGAGCAGCTGGAAAACATGCTGCAGATCAAAGGGCTCGGCATGATCCCAAAACTCAGCGCAATCAAGCTCAAGGGACAAACGCCGTCGCAATACGTCCTCAAAAAGCCAACCTCAGCCTATGGCGAGGCCCTGCGCTCGGTCTACACCGCGCTCGCCTTTACGCGCGCCGGCGCCCCCAAGCCCAAGCGACTGCTGATCACCTCCTCACTGCCCGGTGAAGGCAAAACCACCTTCTGCGTCAGCTTGTCGCGGCTGCTCGCCCGCGCCGGCAACACCCGCGTCTTACTGATCGAGGCCGACCTCAGGCGGGGCAAGATCAGCAGCACGGTATTTGGCAACACCGCAGCATCCGACACCGCGGCCTTTGCGGACTATCTCACCGGTGAGGTCAGCGACTGGCGCCAGTGCATCCAAACCGACCCCGACAGCGGTCTCGCCGTCATCCCCACCAGCGGCAAGATCGAGCATCCACAGACCCTGCTGCAGTCGGACGCGATGCAACGGCTGCTCAGCGAAGCGGCCGTTGCCTACGACGTTGTCATCGTTGACTCACCGCCGCTGCTTGCAGTCTCAGACGCCTTAGTGCTCAGTCACTATGTGGACAGCACCCTCTTCGTCGTCAAATGGGAAAGCACTGCGCGAGAGGCTGTGAAAAACGCCTTGAGCATGCTGCGCAAGGCCCACGCACCCGAAGGCGGCGCCGTGCTGACGCAGGTGAACCTGAAGAAGCACGCCTACTATGGCTATGGCGACTATGCCTCCTACTACGGCCGCTACGGCAACTACTATGCGAGCTGAGGGCTGGACATCGCGCGACAGCCTGCTGACGGCGCTCGTCATTGTCGCCAGCATCGGCCTGCTGCTGCTCAACGGCCAGCAACTGCTCGCCGAGCTCAACCGCATCCCCGTCAATAGCTATTACACCCGGTATCAATCACAATTCTTATCGGACGACCACGGACCCGCCTTTGTGGAAGAGGCAGCCGAGCGGCTGTTCCGGGTGCCGCCAGCGCACCGCGGCTCACACGAATGGCGCCGCCTGGCCGCGATCTTAACCATGCGGCCATTGCCAGACGAGACACCGGCAACACTCGCGCAACATAAAGCCGCTATTATCGAGGCACTCTCACAAACGCTGGCGCGGAACCCCGTTCAAGCCTTGGGCTGGAGTTACCTGGCCAACATTCAGATGCCGCCGAGCGGCGATTGCCAAAACGCAATGGCAGCACTGCGCCAATCTTTTACCGTAGCACCTGTAGAGCCCGATTTTGTCGCTTATCGCCTGGAGCTCGCGGCCCGCTGCCCGCTGGCGTGGGATCAGCCAATGCTCGATGCGCTGCGCCGAGACCTAAAGTCTCTTTATGTGGAGCGGCAAATCTATGCCCGCAACCGCGCCTTCATGGCTTGGCTGGCCAACCGACCCGAGATCAATGCATTGGCACGTCGTTTGCTTAATAAAGATCAAGCACTGCTGGGCCGGTTTGACCGCGACCTAAAACGCTTCAGCCCATAGCAACCGCAACCACTTGTACGCCGGAGGCGACAACACATGGACTTATCCGTGGCAGCGCTCGCACTACCCAGTACAAGCCAACAGACGCATCGTAGGGCCTGGTTTAAGCGCCCAAACTACCTGATCTTTTTGGCCGACACAGCGGCGGTCTTCCTCTCGGCCCTGCTGGCCTTCTTGATCATGCACCCAGACGTTGGCTCGACTTGGCCCTGGCCGCGCTACGCTGGTGCCGTCCTGTTAGCGACAATCACCTTCTTGACCTATGGCTTTGCCAACCACTTCTACGACTGGCGGCATTTCAGTGAGCAGATTGCGCAGACATCCAAGGCCTTTGGCGCCATCCTCGTCGCCTTTGGCGCGCTGCTGCTCACAGGCTTCATGCTCAAATGGACGGAAAACTTCTCCCGGTTGTGGATCGGCAGCTGGTTTGCGCTGCTGAGCGTCTACATCCTCGTCAGCCGCCTTGTCCTTACCTGGTATCTCGACAAACTACCCGATGGCTTGGTACACCACCGGCAGGCGATCATCCTTGGTGCCGGTGAGAACGGGCAAAACATCCTAAAGCATCTCAGTCGTTTCAAAGGCCACGGAATTAAAGTCACCGGTTTCGTGGACGATCGCTGTACCCGGCTTCCGACCAACCAGACAAAGGTGCCATTGCTCGGCGGCACCGATGAACTCGAGCGCTTGGTGTGCGAAAAAGGCATCGACCTGGTGATCATCGCGATGCCCTGGAGTGCATACGACCGCATTCGCCAGCTCCTGAAAAAACTCTCCAACTGGGCCATCGATATCTACATGGCACCGGAGCAGCTCGGACTGCTCTATGCCGATCGGCCCGTCTACCGGATTGGCGGCATGCACGTCCTCAGCCTCGAAGATCGTCCGATCGATGAGTGGCATGCGGTCATCAAGCGCGCGGAAGACCTCGCCATCGCGCTCCCGGCCGTGTTGCTGCTCTCGCCCTTTTTAGCATTGGTGGCGCTGGCCATTCGCCTCGAATCCAAGGGCAACCCGATTTTTGTGCAGAAGCGCTACGGCTTCAACAACAACTTGATCGATGTCTATAAGTTCCGGTCGATGTATACGGACCTCACCGATATCAATGCGGAAAAACTGACCGAGCGCAACGACCCCCGCGTGACTCGTATCGGCCACTTTATTCGCTGTACAAGCATCGATGAGCTTCCGCAACTCTTCAATGTGATTCAGGGCACCATGTCCATTGTCGGTCCACGCCCACACGCAACGCGGGCCAAGGCTGGTAACCGCCTGTATCAGGAGGCCGTCGATTTGTACGCTAGTCGCCACCGCGTCAAGCCCGGCGTCACCGGGTGGGCTCAATGCCACGGCTGGCGAGGCGAAACCGACACCGAAGAAAAGATCATCAAGCGCGTGGAGCACGATCTTTATTACATCAACAACTGGAGCATTTTTCTGGATCTACTTACCATATTAAAGACCCTAAAGCTGCTGTTCACCAAGGACGAACATGCATTCTAAGGCCGTCAAGCCCGCACAGCGCGTCGTCCTCGTCTCGCTCTACTACTGGCCCGAGAAGGCCGGTAGCGCGCCACCAGTGCAGCAGATGGCGGAGGTGCTCGCCGCCGCAGGCCACCAGATCGAGGTGCTCACCGCTCGCCCGGCGTATCCGGAGATGGCGGTCTATCCAGCGTATCGCGACGGCAGCCAGGACCGCGAGCAGCATCAAGGCGTGACCATCGAGCGTATCCCGCAGGCCTCCTATCAGCCCGGTGGCGGCCTGCGCAGCCGGCTGGCGACCGAAAGCCGCTTCGCCCTACGCGCCTGGTGGCGGCTGATCCGCCGCCCGCGCGCCGATGTGGTGATCGCCGTTTGCCCCTCCATCCTCGCGGTCCTGGCGGTTCGGCTCGCCTGCTCGGGCAAGACGACCCGCCGGCTCGCCGTGGTGCACGATCTCCAATCCGGGCTCGCCAAATCGCTCGGCATCGCTCGGCAACCCCGGATTGCACGGCTGATCGAAGGGCTTGAGCGCCGGGCGTTGCAGCCGATGGCGCGCATCGTCACGCTATCCGAGTCCATGGCGCAATCGATCCGCAACCTTGGCATCACCGTCCCGATCAGCATCGTGCCGCCCACAGTCGATGACGACCTGATCCGTCCGCAGCCCGAGCAGTCTGGCACTCCACGCCTTCTCTACAGCGGCAATATCGGCCGCAAACAGGGCCTGGACCAGCTCATCGACCTGGCCGGGGTGCTACAGCAACGTGGGCTAGAGGCGACCCTGATCATTCGTGGCGATGGCAATTATCGCGAGACGCTAGAACGGCACGCCAAGGCGCGCGCCCTAACCCATCTGCGCTTCGAGCCACTCTGCCCTGCCGACCGGCTTGCCGAGGGCCTGGCCGAGGGGCATATCCACTTGGTCCCGCAAGACCCCGCCGGCGCGGCCTTTGCCGTGCCGAGCAAGATCTATTCGATCATGGCCGCTGGCCGACCCTTCGTCTGCACCGCCGAGCCCGGCTCACCGCTGGAGGCCCTACGCGCCGAGTCCGACGCCTTCGTCACCTGCCCGCCGAACCAGCCGGCGAGCTTTGCCGAGCTTATCGAGCGCCTGATCGCCGATCCCGCCGAACGCGCCCGCCTGGGCCGCAACGGGCGCGCCTATGTCGAACAGCATGCAGGACGCAACGCCGCCGCGCGCGCCTATGGTGAGCTGATTGCCGAGCCGCCCGGTGCTGTCAGCGCAGACGCAGGCGTGGACAAGCATTCTGATCCCGGGTTCTCACGGCATCCTTGAATCCCTGCTGTACTTCCGGAGAATCGCTGATGGACATTTTCTCTCGATGCGTCGCCAGGATCGTCAAAGTGGCGACTATGACTTGGCAGCGGTGGTTTTGGTCCATCCCGGTTTTTTGCCGCGCAAAGTCCATCTGAGGATGTGCAATGGGAGACCTGACCCTGAATTTCCGGAGCTTAACCCAATGAACGAAGATCAATTGTTGCAACGCATTACGGTGAACCCGGAAATTTTCGGGGGAAAACCGATCATTCGCGGCCGCCGACTCGCCGTGGAGCATGTGTTGGGAATGCTCGCGACCGGAGATGACTTCGACACCCTGCTAGAGGGCTACCCGTGGCTAGAGCAGGCGGATATTCTCGCCTGCCTGAGTTATGCGCATCGTCTCGTCGAGCATGAGCGCGTCGAGCCGTTGATCCTCGGCGCAGCTGCGTGAAGCTGCTACTTGATACCTGTGTCTGGGGAGGGGCGATCAACGTTCTCGCTGTCGGGGGCCATGATGTTCGTTGGGTCCCGCGGCGGAGCTTGATCATTATCTCTATGGAACGAGCAGAACCCGCTAATGCGAATTCCGTTTTCTAATACCTGCTACTGAATCGCCTTACTGAATCCCAGAGATCAGTTGCATGAGCGCGCAGTTCGCGTCAGCCAATCGCTCACAGAGGCTCGAATCGTGACGACCGATGAGGTGCTGACGGAGCTTCTAAACTATACCTTTAGTTCTGTTTTTTTTCTGCCCAATTGAGTACGCAATGCTAGAAAGAAAACATGGAATGCGTCAACGCCTGCTTCGTGGCTTCGGTGCGCAAGGCATTTCTCAAGCCGTTCAGATTTTCATTCGGCTCGCCGAGGTGCCTTTGTTTCTCCATTTTTGGGGTGCGCAAGGTTACGGTGAATGGTTAATGGTGGCAGCGATCCCCGCCTATTTGACGATTGCCGACGGTGGATTCGCAGGCGCGGCCAGCCGCGATATGTCGATGCGCAGTGCAGCGGGCGATCAATCCGGGGCGCTTGCGGTCTACCAAAGCATCTGGTTGCTGTTGCTTGGCGTATCCTCGTTGCTTGTCGTTGCGGCATATCTTGCATTGGAGGCGCTGCCCTTGGCCCAATGGCTGGGCTTTCAGTTTATCGATCAGGCGTCGATCAAGGTAGTCCTGCTCTTACTTGTTGCGCATGTACTCGTCGGATTTCAAGGCGGGCTCATCAACGGCGGTTTTTGGTGCTCCGGCCGCTACCCGCTTGGCATGCTTCTCGCTGCGTTCACGGCCTTCATTGAGTTCGGAGCCCTAGCGCTTACCATCGCCTTGGGCGGTGGACCCATTGCAGCAGCAGCAGCCTTTCTTGGAGGCCGTGTTGCGGGAACCTTCCTGACTTGGTTTGTGCTGCGTTTCGCCACGCCATGGCTTCACTACGGTTGGAGACGAGCGTCGGTCGGTGAAATCCGGCGGTTGACAACACCCGCTTTTGCGTCTCTAGCCTTTCCATTGGGTAACGCAATGAACATACAAGGGATGCGACTGATCGTTGGTGTTGTGCTTGGTCCAGCGGCGGTCGCCGTCTTTTCCGCTACTCGCACCCTGGCTCGACTCGCGATGCAGCCCCGCGCTGTCATCAATAAGTTGATGCAACCAGAGATGGCGTTCGCCTATGGGCGTGGGAATATATCTCAGTTTCAATTCCTCTTCAAGCGTTCCTGTCAGGCTGCATTCTGGAGTGCTGCTACAGCTAGCCTGGCCTTAGCCGTCGTTGGTTCTTACCTCTTTGGTGCCTGGACAAGCGATCAATTTTCACTGAATTGGCTGCTTTTTGCTGCTCTATTGACAGGATCGGTTGTAGACGGAGTCTGGTATGCAGCATTGATGGTCATGTATGCGACAAATCGCCATCAAGCCGCAGCAATGTACTATGTCATTGTTTATGGTCTGGCGGCGTTTATATTGGCATGGCTGACAGCTACAATCACCGGTATCGCCGGCGTTGGCTTAGCGTTATTAATATCCGATGTCGCAATGGCAATATATATAGTTCCAAAAGCAACCAGTCTCGCCAACATAAGCCTTAAGGAATGGTTAAATAATTTAGTAACACCACCGACATGGTTGCTTACTGTTGCTGCCAAGCACTTTTTCAACCAAAAAATTAGTTTTCCGCCGAGTTAGCGAATGGATTGTCGAACTGCAACTTGACAATCTCAGCCTTTTAAGGGATTAGAAACAAAGCAATTAATTCAGGTTACAAGCCACAAGGTACTCAAAAACAAAGTATAACCCCCTTCCATTATCTTATTTTGCACTCTATCATTACAAAATATCCGCATCATTATCATCAAAACGCTTTGAGAGTAATTCAATGGCCTATCTTCGAGACCAACAGCTGTTATTTATTCATATTCCAAAGAATGCTGGAAAGTCGATAGAAGTTGCTCTTGGGTTGGCGACGGATCATAAGTTAACGAGACTAGGTCGTCGCTCGCTCCTAAATAGGGCCTTCACGCTAATGCAAAGAGTGACATCGAATCCTGCAGCAAGGGATCGCTTTCATGGTCCTCTCGATGTAACGCTTTGTTCTCAGCACCTAACTTTACAGGAAATTGAAATACTCCAGTTAGTGTCTTACCCCGATTCGTTAAGCGAAGTCCGGAAATTTGCTGTTTTTCGCGATCCTTTTGATCGTATTCGTTCAAGTTACAAGCAGTGGAACCAATCAAAAGATATTAAAAAAAGATTAAATTTTGAGGATTTTTGCTGCCAATGGCCAACAGAAGCGTCGACAAGCCATAATCTACTTGCTCACAGAAGGCAGCAGATTGAATTTATACGGGACACTACCGGAAAAGTCGGAATCGATAAATTAATTAATTTCAGCAAATTATCCGAAGGTTATGAGGTTCTCAGAAAAGAGTGGCAGCTTCAATGCAAAGAGCTGACTTTTGTTGGGAAGCAAGAAGCCAGTGAGAATTTAACATTTACGAGTAAAGCGGAAGCTGCAATCAGAAGCGACTACTCAGCAGACATCAGGTTATTTGACGCAATAAGAGATTATGCAATTATAGAAAAAGACGCAATAGATTCCTTTCTCCGTCACTAAACGTTGGCATTTTCGCATGATTATCATCTCAAACGGTTTTAGTAAGTTCCACTTAGCCCCAGCTGCGGCGGAAATGGATCGCAGTAGACTGCTTAGCTGTTTTTTTACAGGCGCCTATCCAACAGCTTTCGTTGTGCGATTCCTCCGAACAACAGGGCTTGAGCGGTCAAAAAAATTTCAGCGGTTAATTGCCCGTCGAGAGACCATATTGGAGAGCCGAGTAATTGCTTTTTGGGGCGCAGAGGCATTGTATATTATTGGGCAGTGGCTCATGAAGAATCGCTGGAAAAAGTTCGAGCGCCTCGGAAGTTGGATAAATAATCAATCAATGATTAACTATGGCAGGTCGGCGAAACGAATCATTGAAGATGCACGATGCATGGATAATCCAATCATTTATCATTATCGTGCCGGGTTTGGGCATGCTTCTCTGAAAAGGGCAAAATTAAAGGGCATGATTAGATTGTGCGATCATTCAATCGCTCATCCTGCGCTCGTTGATTGGATTATTGAACATCGCGGGCTACTTCCTGCAAAAGACGAGGATGTCAAAGAAGAAAGCGGCTTCTGGCGTATGATTCTCGAAGATATACAAAAGGCAGATGCTGTTTTGGTTAATTCAGAGTTTGTTAAGCAGACTTTTTTGAACCGCGGATGGGATCCGAGGCTGGTTCATGTAATTTATCTCGGTGTTGATGATGCTTTTTTCTCCGCAATCCCGGAGCGGAAAGCCCAAGATCGTTCTGACGAAGCGCCCATTCGGTTTACATTCGCAGGTTCTTTTGAACAAAGAAAAGGCGCGGATGCGCTAGTCACGGCGATTAGCCTGCTGCGACAACGAAACGTTTCAATGCAACTCGACATCTTTGGCACAGCACCCGTCCAAATCACTGCACAGTATCCTAGAATCGTTGAGGATGATCGCGTGCATCTGCATGGCTTGCTTTCTCGGACTGAATTAGCGCATAGGCTGTCGGAAACGGATGTTTTTGTGTTCCCCTCGCTCGCCGAAGGCTCGGCCCGCGTCGTCTTCGAAGCCCTAGCCTGCGGCTGTTATGTCATTACGACACCGAATAGCGGCTCGATCGTCGAAGATGGCGTTCATGGCCGGCTGATTCCCCCAGGGGATGCGGTACGTCTGGCCGACGCCATGCAAGAAGCGATTCGGCTCGACCGACCGCACCTTAGAGCTGTTGGACTTGAGAATGCCAACCTGATCCGCTCCCGCTATCGTCAGGTCCATTACGGCGACAAGCTAGAGCAGCTCTATTCAAGGCTGGTTAATACAACTGCTAGAGTCGCGTAAACCCACATATGTATGGGTATCAACATCCGCCACGCGTGTCTGTTCAAGAACTACGGCTTCCGCTTAGATTTGCGGATTTGCTTGTTTTCTTGATTCCTGTAACCGGCTTTATTGAATTCAATCTGATCGGCCGACTATTTCTCCCTGATTTACTGCTCATCGCTATCCTGCCACTCATGCTAGCGCGCCTTGGACGTCTATTATGGCAGCCGCTCCCGCGCACTTTTTTAGCCTTTGGCGTGCTTTGGCTGATAAGTCAAGCGCTCACCGATCTAATCCTCGCTACGCCATTTGACGATCTGGCGCGTGGCTGGGCGAAGATTACGTTTACTTTATTGAGCTTCATGACTCTCTATCTTTTGATTGATGGAAGATACTCGCGAATTTTATTATATTTACTTGGGCTGGCTGTTGGTGGTTTATTGGCCTATTTCTTCAATCCTGGCACTTACGCTGAAGGGCATCCCTGGAAATTCGGCATAGGCGTCCCAGTCACCTTGTTCTTTGTCGTTATGGCTTCCATCACTCGCAATCGACGCGCGGCAGTTTGGCTGATGATAGCTGCCGGAGTGCTTAATGTACTGCTTGGGTATCGTAGTCTGGGGGGGATTTGCCTGCTAACCGCGCTGTTACTACCCGTGTTTGCGATAGTCAAAGCACGCACTATCCGTTTGCCGACGCTTTTTCTGGTTGGGGCCGTATTGATCACTGTTTCTTGGGGTTTGCTAACACTTTATGAACAAGCTGCAAAGGCAGGAATACTAGGAGAACAGGCGCAAGAAAAATATTTGAGGCAATCTTCCGGATCGCTTGGTTTGATTCTTGGTGGACGTAGCGGAATTTTTGGTGCGATAGCTGCTATCAAAGACTCACCTATCATTGGCCACGGATCGTGGGCCAAGGACTGTCATTATTACATGATGTGGGCATTTGCAATGATTGAACATGGTTACCAGCCTCCCATTAATATCCTACGCCCAGATCCAGAAGAATGGGGTGATTGTTTAATCCCAAGCCACTCTCACATTCTTGGTGCATGGCTCGAGGCAGGATTCGTTGGTGCATTGGTATGGTTTTGGCTATTGTTACTTATTGCCAAAACATGTGCCAGTTACCTGATGAAAAGCCATAAGCCATCGGCTATTGAAATTTTTGTCGCTATCTTGCTAGCTTGGGACATTCTTTTCTCGCCATTTGGTGCAGAACGTCGTTTTGTCACGCCATATTATATTGTTGTCGTTATGTATAGTTACAGGCAGCGCGGCGAAGAAATGATTGGTCGAGCGCCAACAGCGGCAGCACCAGTAACTGGATTATCATGACCTTGTGTTGCTTTTCCGCGTTATGATTAACGTGACTCTCTCGGTGCGTGCGTAATTGATAGGCAATAGGTCTTACAGTTGCGTAACGATGATATTCGCGAAGAGGCTTGTTTATGAAGTTTTCAGTGGTAACCAATGCTTATAATCAGGGTCGTTTTTTGCGCCGCTGCATGGAATCTGTCTTACGACAAACTAGCGTAGAGTTTGAGTATATCGTGGTTGATCCTGGTTCAACAGATAATACTACTGCAATCTTGGAAGAATACCGGGCATACAACGACCCTCGACTGTTCATTCAGTGTGAACCGGACGACGGACCGGCCCACGGTTTAAATAAGGCATTTAACCAAGCTACTGGTGATTGGTTCATCTATCTCAACGCCGATGACTTTTTCTTGCCAGGTATGTTTGAGCATGCAGCTGCCATACTTTTACACTATCCCGACGCTGATTGTGTCTATGGTGATGGATACATCACTGATGCGGCGGGCAACCCAGTGCGTCGTGTTTATTCTACAGAGTTTGAAGCGCGCAAGAGCGTTTGCGGACACACAATGGTACTACAACAATCGACCTTTTACCGTGCTCCAAGCTTTCGGAAAGTTGGTGGCTTTAACGTCGACAACCGCACAAGTTGGGACTGGGAACTATTAATTGATATGTCACTTGCCGACATGCAACTAATCCATGCACCAGGCTTCTGGTCGGCTTTTGCTATACATGGGGAGAGCATTACCGGCAGCCAGCGCCATGCCGCCGAGAGCAAGCGCAACCATGAGCGTGTCTTCGAGAAAGTTATGGGCCGCAAGCGGACGGAAAGAGATATTCGGGGTAAGAAGCTAAGAACTCTGCTCTATCGGTTTGCGCACCCAAAGCGTACCTTTGACAGGTTAATCGATCAAATTAGCCCACAACATTTGCCGTCTCTTACAGGTGGCTTACCTGGCATTGAAAACAACGCAGTATAGGAGAGCATTCTATGACGTCCAAAATTGTGGCACAGGCACCAGGACAGATGTCCTGCTTCTTCGGATTCCACGACGTGAGCCCTTGGAGCCCTGACGATCAAGATGTACTGCTTCTTCAGGTCGACCCGGAAATTCGACGACTCCCAAGGCCGGGGGACTGGGCTAGTATTTTGCTCTGGAGTCCAGAGACCGACAAGACACGGTTGATTGGCAAGACTGACACTTGGAACTTTCAGCAAGGTGCTCGCGCAATGTGGATACCTACAGAGGGTCGCCGAGTAATCTACAATCGAAGGATCAACGACGCCCCGGGATGTGAGATCGTCGATCTCGACAGTGGTGATCGCCGGGAACTACCGCATGCAGTGGGTGCGATTTCTCCGGATGGAGCCTACGGCTTTGCGCCCAATTTTGCGCGTCTTGGTGTGCTCTGGCCAGCCTACGGCTATGCTGGTTTTGTGCGGGAGGAAGAACTACAGCCTCGGCCACACGATGACGGGTTGTGGCGCATCGATTTGTCCACGGGTGGGCGAACACTTGTCTTTTCTATTAAGGAATTGGCAGAAATAAAGGGCGTCGAAGCCCCCACGAGCACTAAGCTTTTTGTCACCCATATCTCCTTTAACCGCAGAGGAAGCCGTATTGTTTTCATGCTGCGGTTTATGACACAGGATGATGCACTATACAGCATCATCTTTTCCGCACGGCCCGATGGAACCGATCTTCGGTTACTCGCACAGGAGAAGGTTAGTCATTTCGACTGGATCGATGAAGACAACATTATCCTCTGGATGCGCAAGAGCGTGTCAGGGCTGGCGGCCGCTCGCAAGTCGGGTCTTCTAGCCTCACCCTTTGTAAAGCCGTTGGTGAATGTCGCACGGATGTTCCGGGGCCGAATTAAGGGCAAACTACTAAACGAAAGCTATTTCATTGTTTCGACGGTGACTGACGTCAAGGAACCCTTTATGCCCGGCCAACTGCCGCTGGACGGCCACCCAATGATTTCCCCCGACCTTTGTTGGATGATCCTAGACGAGTACCCTGAACCGCAAGGAGGCCGCACTCCTTTGATCTTGGTCGAGATGTCAACGCGTAAACGATATGATGTACATACATTCATCCATGATGTCGGCTCTAAAGATAAAGACTTAAAGTGCGATCTCCACCCACGCTGGAATCGTGCCGGAACCCAAGTCGGGGTGGACGCAACGGCTGACGGCCGTCGCTGTTTCATGATCATTGACTTGGCGGAATGGATCGGGCAGCCCAAGTCATTGTGAGAGATTAGTCATCGTAGTACTGTTTCTCAACGAAACGCAGTACAGTTTTTTCTTAATTTTAATAGCGGTTTAGTATGCGATAGCTGCATTGGGTAGTCGAAGTTCAGCGCGAGAAATCATCTCGCCATCGCTGTCGTAGAGGAATTTTAGAAGACACTTTCAGCTTCCTGAGTTGAGATTGTGTTAGCTAGTCAACGCTTCTACACCATCCACAAACCGTTGCACATCGCCCAGTGAGGCGCTGGCGTTTGTGGCTCGACACATTCGCTGCCACAAGTCCTCGTTATCACTCAACAACCCCATAAAATAAGCCATGCCTTGCGGATTGTCCGGCTCAATGACAAAGCCATTGACGCCGCTGCGCACTAGCAGATCGCGCGCCCCGCAGTTAACGGAGAGGATCACCGGCAGCCCCATGGCTTGCGCCTCGATCACAACATTGCCAAATTGCTCTTCGACGCTTGGTAACAACAGCGCCAAGGTTTGCCCAAGTGTCTGGCTGATTGCTGCGTCCTGGAGCCAGCCACGAAAGACAATCTGCTCGGCAATGCCGAGATCTGCGGCTTGCTGCCGCAAGGCGGCCTCGTCTGGCCCCGATCCGCATAGATGCAGTGGACGCGGATTTGTGCTGTCTTGGCGATAAAGCGCATAAGCCGACAAGAGCATGGAGAGGTTTTTCTTCGGTACAAGACGGGCGATAGCGGTAAAATGCCGATCCTCGAACGCGGGGCCATTCGGTGCAGGCGGTACCCTGGCCTGGCGTCGAATACGCTCGATGCTGACGGTGTTATATTCAGCTGCGATGTTTTCGGCTTTCAAACCCAGGAACCTCCAGTAATCGTTCGACCGGGTTCCGGTAGAGAGCACGCCATGATAGGGGAGCAGAAAAAGTGACTTGCCCACCTCTTTCCAAACCGAGCGCGGCTTATCGTCGAACTTTGAGTTGTTCATGGTGCTGACCCGCCCGCCGCGAACGCGGAGTATCGCAGCCAGCAGAAAGATTGCCGGGTCTTGATAGTGGCAGAGAAAGAAGCAAGTCTGCCGAGGCGGCGGCATGTGAGCCAGCATCTTACGCACTCGCATGAGCAACGACGGCAGCTCCCGGTCGGCAAAGACCGTTCTCTTCTCGAAGGTTTTCGATGGCCTCGATTCCCAAGCATAGGTGCTGCTCTTGGGTGTTAGCTCAATCCCGATGATCTCGAATCGATCAGACAGATGCCGATGCACAGCATCGACGCGATCCATGTGATAGGGGCCGAAGTTGTCCCAGAGAAAGACAAGCCTACTTCTGGTTGGTTGTTGTCGCATCCTATAAGACTCCGAGCGGTTTGTTCGGTGTTTGTATGATGGTAGACGAAGCAAAAACCATGTCGCACATCAGGATAAACTGGACGCATTGCCAAAACCTCAGCACCAAAAAGCCAACCCATCACGGCACCTCATGCGATCGTTTCCTAATGTGTTTGACGATCAATCACGCCGCGATATTCCTCGGTGAGTTGCTCGACGATTTGCGGCCAGGCATAGCGTTCGCGCGCCGAGCGGCGTCCATGCTCGCCCATGCGCTGCCGGCGTTCTGGATCATGGAGTAAATCCAGTATGGCGCTGGCGACTTGGCCGGCATCGCAATCGGTTACCAGACCGGCCCCATCGGCCGCGACTTCCTGATGGATGTTGACATGCCGGGAAATGACCACCGGGCAGGTGCAGGCCATGGCCTCGACCACCGTCATGCCGAAGTTCTCGGTGTAAGACGGCAGCGCGAAGACATCGGCATCGACATAAGCCTGAACCACATCGGCGCCACTGAGGAAATCGACGAAGACCACGGCGGATTCAAGCCGTTGCTCACGCACCCAGCCGCGTACCTGATCGCCATAGGCATCATTCGAAGGGCCGACAATCGCCAGACGCGCATCCGGAAGCGCCTCGCGGACCTGAGCAAAGGCCGGAATTAGGATGTCGAGTCCCTTTTTGTAGTGCAGGCGGCCAAGAAAAAGCACCACGGGTGCATCACCAAGGGCATGCTGGGCACGGAAGGCACCTCTGGGCGGTAGGTGTTCAAAGGGCGCCCAGTCGATGCCATTGGGTACGACGAAAGAAGGCGCGCGCAAGCCCAGTGGCGCGACCAACCGGCGCTCATCCTCGGCGGTATAGTGGATCGCTCCGGCAGCGTTCAGGTTGGGAAAATCAAACCAACGCTCATACAGCCGTTTAAGCCCAGTACTGACGGAACTCTTATGATACAGATAAGGGTCAAGCGACCCGTGCGGCATGATGACATAGGGCACTTTCTGCTGGCGTGCGCTATAGGCCGCGTAGGTCGATGGGAAGCGGTACAGGCCATGCACATGCAAGAGATCAAACTGCTTGAGCCTCGCTTGTAGATATCGGGCAAGCGCAAGCGATAGCTTGATGGGCCGCGCATTGATGCGGAAAAAGTGAACCTTGACTTGTCCGTCGCAGAGGGTCGATTCACCCGGCGGGCAGAGGATGCCGCTTGGGTAGTCCTCATTGGTTGTCGCGATAGTGACTTGGTGGCCCGCTGCGGCCTGGGCGCAGGCCAGAGCCTTGACGACGCTGACAGGTCCGCCCCGCCGTGGCGCAAGCGAAAGCAAGACATGTAGAATCTTCATGACTATGCAGAATCTGCCGTTTCGTCGTGCGATGTTACATGCTCGTCATATCCCATTTCACGCCGAAGTCGATTCAGCCCTTCGTTTTGCCCGAGACGCTGGCGCAGTGGCGCTTCACTGGCTTTTTGACGACGGCTGACGGTATGTGACTTCGCAGGATCTAAGGCAGCCATGAGGTTGTTTGTCAGATGCGCAATACTTGGAGGGTCCACACGGGCTGGTTCAAGCCAACTGTGGAGCAAGCGCCTAATCTCAGACTCACATCTGAAAGGCTCGAGAAAGTCCTCATAACGGACAATGATACAATCGGTGTCTTTAATCCAATCGAGGTACGGACGCAGCCGCTTTTCAAGGCTCGGGTATAAATCTGGCCTATTTGGCGACCCTTCGAGCGCCCGGCGAATACTTTCGTTCTGATCTAAAGACCTAAACTCGCGTGCCATACGATGAAACCGATTCATCGAACGAAGATAGTGGGCTTCAGAAAGCAGCACGTCCATCGGGTCGCGTATGATCAACCAATGGATGGCATTCTGCCTACACAACTGTTCTTTGACAGCAGTTGAGTAGTGGAGATGTGCGCCAACCACCTCTCCTGGAACAATACGAGACAATCTCCGCAGCATTTCTTGATCACTGCGCTTTTTCAGTGTGAGTGACGATGACCACGCAACAAAGCTGCCGTAATACTGGGTATTTGGTAAAGCACGGGCAGCCTGCATCAAGAGATGCGTTCCGCTTTTTGGTATCGAATTCACTATAATTGGTGGATTCTTGCCATATTCATCGGACGTTGCGGTCCAGCGTTTCAGCGTCCGTGGCGCCTGCAACGCGAGCGCGATCCCTTTTCGGATTAAATTGGACCTAAGCGCGATCTTACTATCAATAAGCGCAGACATTTGGATGACATCCGCTATCAGCGAGCGGGCTCACAGGCAGAGCGAAACAACCAATCCGCCTGCACCCGCTGCCCCTGGTCGAATTGCTCATTGAAGCACCCCTTGACCCGAAACCCCGCAGCGGTGAGAAAGCGCTCGATCTCGGCATGCAGGGCCTGGCCTTGATACAGCTCGACATCGGAGGCTTCGACATAGACGACATCGATCTCCGGCAACAGCCCGGTCGCACCCTTGAGCACCTCCAGCTCAAACCCCTGCACGTCGATCTTCAGCAGACTGGGCCGTGCCAGCGGTGGGCGGATGCAGGCGTCCAGGCGCTGGATCGGCACCCGCAGCACGCCGGTCTCGTTCATGCCGAAGAGGGTCTTTTGGCGCTCACCCAAGGCGAGTAGTGAGGAGGAGTCGGCGCGGCTGGCGAGGTGCAGTTCGCCCTCACCGGGCGCGGCGCCGAGGGCGCAGGCCTGGATCTCGGCCTGGCCGCGGGTGGCGCGGGCGAGCTTGGCCCGAGGCGCGGGCAGCGGCTCGAAGCAGATCAGCCGGGCCTGCGGCCAGCGCAGCCGGGCATAGGTGGCGAACTGGCCCTTGTTGGCGCCGACATCGATGACGGTGGCGAAGTGCTCGCGCCCGAGGGCGCTGTCGTGCTCCAGGGTGGCGGCGACGCCCTGCAGCAAGGCCGGCCAACAGGCGGGGCGCTGCAGGAGCTTGAGGTATTTGCGCAGGCGTGGGGTCATCCGGGAGTCCGTCTCGGTGAGCGCGTGATGCGGGGCGCATCTTAACCGATCCGAGCCGGTGGGGCGATGTTGAATGGGAGCGAAAACCGGGACGCACATCCGTAGAGGCGATGAGGTGACCACCACCGAGGCCCGCGAAGAGCAACTGCGCCAATGGCATCGGTGCCTGTGAAATCAGGTTCCAGGCTCAACCGGCAGCTAATCACTCGACCGGTAGCGATGACTAGGGTCACTCAAGGCGCACATCAGGGCCGCAGTCGGCTATCCTGACCGGCATGAAGACCGACCACCCGATCTATCTGTTTCTGCGCAGTGGCCCCGAGGCCTTCCGGGTGCTCACCGGCGGCCTGCAGCTTGAAGGCGCCTACAGGGTCTGCTCGCTGACCATCAAAAGCCTTGAGCGCCGCCTCGATGGCCTGGTCGCGCCCGACGGCCACGCAGGTCCGGCCTATGTGGTTGAATTCCAGGCCCAGCCGGTAGATAAGTCGCTGTACAATCTGGCCGCCAAGGTGGGCCTGTACGGTGAGGAGCACCCCGAGCACGAGGTCCTCGGTATCGCCGTGTTCCTGCGCGCCGCCGACATCCCCGTCCGGCCCAGCTGGGTGCACGAGCGCGGCTCGCCGATCCGCTGTGTCAGTCTCGACAGCTTCTTGCGCGAACGGCTCGAGCGCGAGCCTGATAACCCCTATGTCGCGGTCTTCGCGCCGCTGATCATCGATAGCGATGCGGAGCTGACGCAGCGCGCACCGGTGCTCTGGCAGACGATCCAACAAGCGCCGCTCGACGCAGATATCCGCGCGACGTTGTCAGAGGTGTTGGAATTCTGGTTGTTTGAACGCTTCAGCCGTTACACCGACGAGGAGATCTGGACCATGTTGAATCTGTTGACTCCGCTTGAGGAGACGAAGGCCTATCAATCGATCTTTGCCAAGGGTGAAGCCAAGGGTGAAGCCAAGGGTGAAGCTAGAGGTGAGGCTAGAGGTGAGGCTAGGGGCGAAGCCAAGGCCAAGGTCGGAACGCTCTGCCGACAGCTCACCCGCCGCTTCGGACCGTTGCCACCTTGGGCCGCGCAGCGCATCTCCGCGGCGTCTGAGGCGCAGCTCGACACCTGGCTGGATGGCATTTTCGATGCTACCAGCGTCAAGGATTTACTCGGCGACGACAGCGAGCGCCATTGAGCTGATCACCACCAGGAGAACCCTGACATGGCCTACACCATGGAAGAATTTCTACGCGAGACCCATGAGCTGGTGCTTGCAAACATGACCCCAGAAGAACGGCTCAAGGGGCTACCGCCTGATGAAGTCCTCAAACGCTACGATCCGGAGGAGCGGCTCAAGGGGCTTGATCCGGCCGCATCCCGCAACGCTTTGACCGTGGCCTCGGTTAAGCCGGCGGCGGTTGCAATCTGCTCATCAGTCAGCAGCCTCAGTGCGATCAGATGACTGGCCACTTCTTCGCGACCTTCCCGCTTGGCCTCGTTCAGAAACGAGACCTCGTCGTGCAATGCACGCTCGCGCACGAAGGCGAGGCGGCGCGCCTCTTCATCGGCGCTGAGTTCGCGGATGCGGTCCATGGCTTGCTGGACGGGTTCGTGGGCGACGGTGATCCAGGCGCGCAATGGTCCGGGGGTGAACGGCTGTGCGGCAATGAGCGTCTCACGAAGCCCGCTTGCGTGAAATCAGCGTTTCAGATCGCGATAGAAGTTCTCATGCGTCCCAACCAACAGCAGCCACCGGGTTTCTGGATCGTATTCGTATGCAAGCAGAAAGCGTCTGTCGATGCATTGGAACTTGTAGACAAACACACCGGCAAGATCTCCCTTCTTGGCCTCGCCTAACGTCGGATTGTCGACGATCGCGACCACGGCCTTGTCCACATCCACTGTTTGATTTGAATTTAAACGCTTGTAGGCACGGCGGAAACCGCTCGACTGCAAGACATCAACCATTGCTGTCTGACCGGTATCCTTCAGGAACGAAAGGGACCGCACCTTCGCGCCCCTCAGCGCGTGCGATCAAGATGTCGCGAACGAAATCGACAGGCAAGTCCGGGTTGTCCAGGGCGGCCTTGCCGATCTTGGCCCAGAACTCGATCTGGCCCGCAATCGTCCTCGATTCTGCCTTCGCTTGGCGCCTGGCGTCCTCGTACAGTACATCGTCGATACGCACCGGCATACCCATCGTTGTCTCTCCAACAGCTTACTACTTTTGTAGCTTAACCGAGGCGATCGGGTGCTTCAAGCCGCAGCGGGGAAAGAGAGTCAGACCCTGAGGTATCCCCACAAATCCGGCCCTCTGGCGTTCACTCAGCGAGCCGCTCTACTCGCTCCATGACGGATGAGACCACCACCGAGCCCCGCGACGAGCAGCTGCGCCAATGGCATCGGTTGTTCGGCATCGCGCCGCAGCGCAAGACGGGCCAGGCTTGCGGGGAAGCGCTCGGAGATCGAAAACCGGGACGCACGACCTTATAGGCGATGGCTTGGCGGGCGCCTCACCAGGTCTTGGGCTGAAAGGTCGCGTCGTTGCGGATCTCGATCGCTTGTCCGGATTGGGCGAGCACGAATAGACCTTTGCGGTAGGCATAACGCCCGACTTGATCCGGCACGACCACGCCGGCGACGGCGCCTAAGAGCTGATACTCGCGGTAGTGCGGAAAGCAGTCTTTGAATCGGTCAAGACGCTCGAGGTGTTCGTTGACGTCGTCGACGCTGAGGTGGGATTTGCATTCCACCGCAACGGCGACCTGCGCGTTGAGCGCGAGGAGATCGACCTCGGCGATGACTTGGCCGCTGTCATCATAGGCGCTGAGGTTGGGCGCGACTTGGTGCACCGGCAGTCCACGCTCGCGCAGGAGGCGCACCACCGCCGGGCGGACCATCTCCTGGACGAAGTCGCCAAGCCGGTTGCCTTGGCGGCCGATGAGCTCGCTGAGTTGTTGGATCTTGCGATCGGTTTCCTCGAAGCGCTGCGTCAACTGCTGGTTAGCCTCGTTAAACTTGCGGTCGGTTTCACGAAACAGTGCCCAAATCTCTTCTGCCGATGTGGCCATGTGCCTCTCCGTTCCAATACCGCGTCGATGTCCAGAAAGATGTAGACCCCCATCGCGTCGTGTCTCCCAAGCTGTTGAAATAAAAATCCGAACGGGTTGGAGATCCGGGAGAGCCCAGACAAAGGCGGTCTATCCCGAATATCGGGATGGCCAGCGCGGCCAGGAGCAGCAGCAGGGCGTGAGCATCCAGCGCATCCCGCAGGCATCCTACCAGCCCGGCGGTGGGCTGGCTGAGCACGCGGCTGATGACCGAGCCCAATACTTTCACTCTCGTCGTGATGGCACAAATCAAGGCTCGAGAAAGCAAGGATGAGTTCACCCGAAAGAAGTGGAAATGGCACCTGATCCGGCTACTCTATCAACGCGGATATTCACGCGAACAGGTGCTTGAACTCTTCCGCCTCATCGACTGGATGCTGCGCCTTCCGGAGGCGCTAGAGCGCGAATTCCTGCATAATCTGATCGCCTTCGAGGAGGAGACCAAGATGCCCTATGTCACCAGTGTCGAGCGACTGAGCCATGAAGACGGACGCCAAGAGGGCGAGGCTGCGCTCTTGGTTCACCTACTGACCCTCAAGTTCGGCGCTCCGACCGATCCGCCCGATCAATCGGGCCTGCAAACAGCCACCGCAGGCTGAGCACAGGGCATGACGAGCACTCCAACCCCGCACGACTGCTTCTTCCGCGAGAACTTCGTGCGTCCAGCCATTGCGCGCGATCTGCTGCGGCACACACTGCCGCCGGAACTCCTTGCCGATCTCGATCTGCAGCGTCTCGTCATCTCACCCGATACCTTCGTGACCGAGGCGCTGCGCAAGGTCTACTCGGATCTCATCTATCAGATTCCCTATCGAGACAGCACCCTCTCGGTCTATCTGCTCTTTGAGCATAAGAGCCAGCCTGAGCACTGGGTGCTGCTGCAACTACTGCGCTACATCGTCGCCAGCGGTGAGCTGTACCGCGACCAGAACCCCAAGGCCAAAACGCTGCCGCCGATCTACCCGCTGGTGCTGTACCACGGGCAGACGCGCTGGCGCGCGCCTGCAAGCTTCCAGGATCTGATCGATCCGCTACCTGAAGCACTGAAACCGTTTGTGCCGCAGTTCGGCTATGGGCTGCACGACATCTCGGCGAAGAGCAACACGGAGATCAAGGGCGAGGTGCTCACCCGACTGGTCCAGCTGGCGCTGCGCCATATCTACAGCGATCAGCCCACAGAGCGCTTCAGCGAGCTACTCGAGTTGATCACCAAGGTCAGCCGCGATCAGACCGCGCTAGCGATTCTAGAATCTCTACTTCGCTACTATGTCAAAGGAACAGGGCGCCTTGATGAGCAACAGGCACACGTCCTCCTAAAACTGACCTTTCCCGGAGAACCGCTGATGGAAACCTGGATCGACCGCTACATTGAACAAGGCAAACAGCTTGGCGAACAGCGCGGCGAGCAGCGCGGCGAGCAGCGCGGCGGGGCGAAGATGCTCCTGCGCCAGATCGAGCGCAAATTCGGCCCACCCAGCGAGCCCATCCGCACCCGGATCACCGAAGCCGACGCGGAAACACTCTTGGAATGGTCCGACCGGATTCTCGACGCCCGCAGTCTTGATGAGGTGTTGCCTTGAGAGCCACAGGCTAAGCGCCGGGCATCCAACGGCAATGAGGTTTTGTGATGGCTGAACTCAGCACCCTTTATGACACCGACTACAGCACATGGGCCAAGCGTCATGTGGAGCTTTTGCGCGCGCGCCGCTTTGCGGAGATGGACATCGAACACCTGCTGGACGAGTTGAGCGATATGAGCAAGAGTGAGCGACGCGAGCTGGCCAGCCGATTGTTGATCCTGATTGCGCACTTGCTGAAATGGGAATACCAGTATCCGATTCTCTCCGAGCGGTGGCGTGAATTCGATGGTCGAAGCTGGCGCGTCACCATCACCGAGCAGCGCAAACAACTGGCCGTGCTATTGCGCCAATCGCCAGGTCTCAAGTCCGCGCTCGACGAGACGATCATGGCCGCCTACCCGGATGCCGTTGACCTAGCCAGCAAAGAGCGTCGAGTGCCTGTTGAGACCTTTCCCCCATCTTGTCCTTACCCGGCGGAGCAGTTGCTGTCTGACGATTTTTACCCCGGTTCGACAGCGATGATCCTCGACTGAGGTTGATATGGGCGAGTTCCGGGAACAGTTTGCTGAGCTTGATCCAGCCACCATCGAGGCTTGGCTGACCAAGCAACGTC
The DNA here is from genome assembly GCF_034860625.1 of Lamprobacter sp. Lineage (NCBI taxonomy): Bacteria > Pseudomonadati > Pseudomonadota > Gammaproteobacteria > Chromatiales > Chromatiaceae > Lamprobacter > Lamprobacter sp. Next base: position 1,804 of record NZ_JAYESN010000051.1, on the reverse strand, counting down.
GGGATCATTGACTGCCAGCTAAACCGGGCGGGTCTGCTTAGCGCAGTTTAGACATCATCCGGCCGCATCCCGCAACGCTTTGACCGCGGCCTCGGTTAAGCCGGCGGCGGTTGCAATCTGCTCATCAGTCAGCAGCCTCAGTGCGATAAGATGACGGGCCACTTCTTCGCGGCCTTCTTTGCGGCCTTCCCGCTTGGCTTCATTGAGAAACGAGACCTCGTCGTGCAATGCGCGCTCGCGCACGAAGGCGAGGCGGCGTGCTTCTTCATCGGCGCTGAGTTGGCGGATGCGGTCCATGGCTTGCTGGACGGGTTCGTGGGCGACGGTGGCCATGGTGAGTTCCTCTTGCCAATGCTTGAAGAAGGTGATCCAGGCGCGCAGGGGGCCGGGTGGTAGCCCGAGCCGGTCGGCCTTGTTGAGTTCGACCAGGTTCATCTGCAGGATGTTTCCGAGCGAGACCTGGGGCTGGAACTCATCGCGCATCTCAAAGCGCCAGAGGGCTTGTTGACGTTGACGCTCGGTGGCGGGAAGAGGTCGAAGTCAAGGAGATGCAGGCCGCCGACCGAGGCGCGCAGCTCTTGATAGTCTTCGTCGCCCTCGCGCGCATCCTCCATGACCTGAATCGGCTGGTGGTGGCTGCGATGCGGGGTCAGTCTGAGGATCAAGACCGGGCTGAGGACTGATGGCCTTCGGGGCGATGGTCGGCTCGCGCGGCAGCCCATCAGGCTTGCTCGCCGACTTCGATGTTCTATCCAGCCAGGGCGTGCTAACATTGTGCTTCCGCGTGATCTCTGCCGAGGCTATCAAGATGGAAGTCGCCATTCGCAAAATGGGAAATTCTAGGGGTGTACTGATCCCAAAGCCGATTCTGGCCCAGCTCGGGCTTGAGGGTGCCGCGGATCTCCAAGTTCGCGACGGGGTCATCGAGATCCGCCCCATTTGCCGCCACCCACGAGAAGGCTGGGCGAAAGATGCTGAACAGCTCGCCCAGGAGGGTGAGGATGCCTTGGTCTGGCCGGAATTTGCCAACCAAGGAGACGATGACCTGGTTTGGTGATGCAGACGGGAGACATTTGGCTGGCGCAGCTCGATCCGACCGTGGGCAGTGAGATCCAGAAAACCCGTCCATGCGTTGTCATCTCGCCGAATGAGATGAATCAGCACCTGCGAACCCTGATCGTGGCTCCCATGACAACGGGCTCGCGGCCGGCGGCTTTTCGCGTCCCTGTCACCTTCAAGGGCAAGCGGGGGCTCATCGTTCTCGACCAGATCCGAACACTCGACCGCGCCAGGCTGGTTCAACGCCTTGGGACGCTGCATGCGGCGACACTCGATAAGACCTTGCGCACGCTGCAGGCAATGTTCGCAACAACGTCTCCGTAGGCCGGGCTAATGCGCTGTTGGGCACCGGGACCAAAACCGGGACGGTGAAAAACCCAGGACGGGTCACCATTAACCCTCATGGTCGGCTCGCGCAGCGCCGCATGACGGGACAGGCTTGCGGGGAAGCTCTAGGACATCGAACACCGGGACGCAGGATTGGAACGATGATGATGTGGCGGGCGCCTCACCAGGTCTTGGGCTGAAAGCTGGCGCCGTTGCTGACCTCGAGCGCCGCCTCGATGGCCTGGTCGCGCCCGACGGCCACGCAGGTCCGGCCTATGTGGTTGAATTCCAGGCCCAGCCGGTGGACAAGTCCCTGTACAATCTGGCCGCCAAGGTGGGCCTGTACGGTGAGGAGCACCCCGAGCACGAGGTTCTCGGTATCGCGGTGTTCCTGCGCGCCGCCGACATCCCCGCCCGG
>NZ_JAYESN010000050.1:0-34621 GCF_034860625.1 Lamprobacter sp. | reverse complement strand
CACCCGGTCTTCGAGGTGGTAGCGCAGGCCGCGGGCAAGCACCGTCTTCTCAACGTCCTTGCCCAGGCGGACCATGTCCTCGACCGTGTTGTGGTGGTTGACGCGCACCACGTCCTGCTCGATGATCGGGCCGGCATCGAGTTCACTGGTGACGTAGTGGCAGGTGGCGCCGATCAGCTTGACGCCGCGAGTGGATGCCTGGTGGTAGGGCTTGGCGCCGACGAACGAGGGCAGGAAGCTGTGGTGAATGTTGATGATCGAGCCGGGATAGCGTTCACAAAGGTCGGGCGGAAGGATTTGCATATAACGCGCCAGCACCACCGCATCGGCACGCACCGTCTCGATCGTCTCGCTGACCGCCGCGAAGTGCGGGTCTTTGTCGTTCTTGTCTACCGGCAAGTGGTAATAAGGGATGCCATGCCATTCCACGTAGCCGCGCAGATCGTCGTGGTTGGACAGCACGCAGGGGATATCGAACGCGAGTTCGCCGCTCCGCCAGCGGTAGAGCAGGTCAGACAGGCAATGTTCCTGTTTGCTGGCCATCAGTACAACCCGCTTGTTGACGCCGGTATCGTTGAGATACCAATGCATGCCAAACCGCTCGGCGATGGGTTCGAAGCGCTGCCGAAACCCTTCCATGCTGAACGGGAGTGAGCTTGCGCGCACCACATAGCGCATGAAGAACCACTGGCTAGCCGGGTCCGAATAGTGATGCGCTTCAGTGATCCAGCCCTGATGGTTGGCGATGAACTCACTCACGGCAGCGACGATGCCGACTTGGTCCGGACAGGAAATGACGAGGCGGTAGGATCTTTCCATCGTTGAGTCTGTAGCTTTCTCAAAAGGAAATTATGTTGCATTGGAGGAAGGCAACAACGTTGCCAAGTTTCTCTCGGTTCCTGATCGAGGCAGTATCGGAGACCTTGGTGTTTGACGATCATCGCCCAGTTCATGCTGCAGCGATTTGCTGCTCATGCTGTTTTTGGCAATCATCTGGACGTCCCCCGTGGGGTTCATCGATGAGCTCGGTCGGGCTCGTGCCGGCTGAGAGGTGGAGGCGACGACGATCTCGTCTCGCCGCCGGCTTTCCATCATTGTTCTCTGTTCGCCAGCGGCCATCTTTAGGCGGGGAATTGGCAGCTCTAGGCTGCAACCTTCAAACCTAGGCTGCAACCCTGGGCTGCACCTCGTGCGGCTGGCAGGATTCGAAGAACCAGGGCCGGCAACAGCAGTTACGATCCCGATCGATGGCGACGGAGACGGAGACCAGAATGACAACCGAGACCCATGCTTCACAGGCGACCGAAGAGGGCCGCTTCACCATCCAGCTCGAGCAGCGCGAGGGCTTCGAGATCAATGTCGCCTTCGATTGGAAGCGCGCCGCCGATCTGCTGATGGATGAGCCGCCACCCTTGGGTAGCACGAATGGCCCGAATGCCTCCCGATTGCTCGCCGCCGCGGTGGGCAATTGCCTGTCGGCAAGCTTGCTCTACTGCATCGGCAAGGAGGAGCCGCCGGATCAGAGTCTGCGCACCGAGGTGACCTGCGTGATGGTGCGCAACGAGAAGAAACGCCTGCGCATCGGCAGCATGGAGGTGCGCTTGATCGTTGCGCCGGCGCTGCTCGAATCCAAGCGGTTCGAGCGCTGCAAGACCCTGTTCGAGGACTTTTGCGTGGTCTCAGCCAGTGTCCGGGCCGGTATCCCAATGAGGGTGTTAGTCGTTGATGAGGCAGGCAATCTGCTGCATCAGAGCGATTGATGTCGCGGTCTTGGATGCTGCCGGCCTGGCCCCGGGCGTCGGCTCGGCGTCTGCTCTTGTTTGGACGGGGGGAGGTGGCCGATGCCTGCGCGCGCGTCTTGCGAGGAGGCTCTGATCGTCTGGTCAGGGCGCAGGGCGCTGATGAGCTTTCTCAGCGGGAACTGCTGGATGCCGATGTCCTGCTGCTGGGGGGGCTGGATGACCCCCTTGCCTTGCTGGCTGAATTGTCGCCGCGGCTAGGGCGCGGGCTCAGGAGTCGGCGTCGACGCCAGCCATTGCGGCTGCTGATCATCGACGACGGCGCGGCGCCTGCAGCGAACGACTTGGCCGAGGCCCGCGCACTCTGGTCGGATGAGGTCCAATTCGAGCAGATCTCGATCCCAACCGCCGCCGCCCGGCGGCTGCTGGCGAGCTGGCCTTTGCATTGGGGGGCAGATCCGCGGTTTGGCCAATCGATTCATCTGGCCATCCTCGGTCGCAGCCGTTTTGCCGATGCGCTGTTGGTGCATGCGCTGCGCATCAGTGGCTACGGTGAGCAACGCAGCCACTTCACGCTGCTCAGTGAGACTCCAGGGGCCTGGGAGCAGGCCTTTACCAGGGCCTATCCGCAGGCGCATGAAATCGCCGAGCTGTGCTTCAGCTCGCTCGAGGGGGTGAACCTAGCGGCTTTACCGACGGTGACGACCGCAGTGGTCTGTATTATCGATCCTAACGCCGAGCCAGCCGCCCTGGCAGGGCGTTTGCTGGACGTGCAGCAATGCTCGCCGCCGATCTTCGTCGAGATCGGCGAGGCAGCACCCCATGGCGATCTCAGCGATTGGGATGGACAGTTGATCCCGATCAGTTACCGACAGCTGGCGCTCGATCGCGCGGTGCTGCTGGACGGCAAAGGCGACGAGCTTGCGCAGGTGATCCATGATCACTATCGGGATACCACCGAGGCGCAGGGTCGTGATCCCTCGCTCGAGCCGGCCGGTCAGCCCTGGTCGACACTGGCCTCGTCCTATCGGGATGCGAATCGCCACCAAGCTGACCATCTCTGGGCGAAGCTCGCGATGACGGACTGTAAGGCAGCGCCGGAGAGTCAGGTTGAGTCGTTCGCCTTTGCGCCGATCGAGGTCGAGCAATTGGCCGTGGTCGAACATGGGCGCTGGGCTGCTGATCGCTGGCTGGACGGATGGTCCTATGCGCCGACGCGCGACAACCTGCTGAAACAGCACCCGCAGCTGATTCCCTATCAGCAACTGTCTGGGCCAATGAAGGATCTGGACCGTTTTGCGGTGCGCTTGGTGCCAACCCTGTTGGCGCGATCGGGGCTTGGTGTGCTGCGCATGCTGGTGATCGGGCTGTCTCCTATGAGGTCTGACCTGAGCCCTGCGCTGCCGGCAGCTCGGCTGGTTGGCTTGATGCGGCGCGTGCTCACCCGGTTAGCCTCGCGATATCCGGATCGTGCCTTAGTCATCGCGGCTTCGCTGGAGGCGCCGGTCGCGAGGCAATGTGTTGAGATGGCGACTGATGAGTTTGGTGCTGGATACTGCTTGCTATTACCACGACCGCTGCCGTCTTTACTGGCCGGGCTCGAGGACGCAGCGCGTCTGCAGGTGCTTGCCTTGGTAGCTCGCGCCGAGCGACGGATTTCGCTGTCGCAGGCTGGCGACCTTGAGCGCTGGCTGGAGCAACGCGCCGAGATCCTGGTCGAGCTCGGCGCGGCAGAACGGGGGGGCGAGGGGGTTCCTGCTGTTCGCAAGCGCGTTCGTGTCGCGCCGAAGGCTGGTATCGGCCTTGAGTGGAGCTTCGAGTACTAGGCGCTCGGCAGGAGCTCGTGGAAGTCTGCCGCGTTTGTTGCATCGTCCCTCAGGGAAAACCGATAGCCCTGGTGCAGACAGTAGCCGAGCCATTTGGAGACGAACAGATTGGCACGCCACTTGGCAGCCAAGGCAGGCGCTTGGTAGTGACTCAGGATTGGGAGTACGGTTTGCCTGAGGCTCAGAACCTCGACCTGCTGCGCATCGTGGTAGGCACGGAGTAAGGCATCGGGTTCCGAGGGGTGCTGCGCAGTGGCCCCCTCGGCAGGGAGCAGGTGAGTCAGGCGCAGTGTGGTCGTATAAGGAGATTGCTCAATGATGGAGAGTGACAGCTCCGCCATGCCTTCGGGCTTGGAACGGAGCGGGTCGTTGAGCTGAGGGAGCGCCGGTGCTAGCCGCATCAGTGCCTCGTAGTTCTCCTCGCACAACGCCATCAAGCCGCCGACATTGGTCGGCGGCATCAGCAGCACGAGGCGAGAGAAGAGGGGTGACGGAGCCTGCATTGCGAGTGGGTGTAGGGCCGATGCTGGCGCTAGGGCCGGACGCTGAAACGGCCGGCGGCTGGCCGAACGGACCGATCAACGGCAACCACAACCCGTGGATATGGAGGCCGTCGAGGTGCCGGTCATCTGGCTCAGGCGCTGTCGCCTTGTTGTTTGGCGATATCGGCGCGTACCTGATCCATATCCAGTTCCTTCGCCTTGACGATCAAGTCGCGGAACGAGCTCTCGGGTAATGCGCCAGCCTGCGAGAAGATAATCACCTGGTCGCGAAAGATCATCAGCGTCGGGATTGAGCGGATCTGGAAGTGCGTGGCGATGCCCTGCGCCTCTTCCGTGTTGACCTTGGCAAAGACGATATCCTCGTGGTCGTTTGAGACCTTTTCGAACACGGGCGCGAAGGAACGGCAGGGGCCGCACCAAGTCGCCCAGAAGTCGACGATGACGAAGGCATTGTCGTTGATGGTCTGCTCGAAGGTCTGCTCGTTGAGTTCTACGACGGCCATGAGCGGCTCCTCTGTCGCTAAAAAGTGTGCGGCAGTCTAACAGAATCCATCAGCATCCCGCTGGTTCCCGCCCCCAGGACAGGGTTATCCGCTGTGCTTGTGCGTCATGGCGACACTGAAGTCGCCTGACAGGTAGCCTTCAACGATCTTCAGGTCGACGTCCATCTCTATCGCCCAGGCTTCGATCGTTTCGGGCATCAGATAGTTGAAGGTGAACGATTGGTGATTGCCCTTGAGCAGGTTGAATACCAGCCCCTGGCGCGAGGCACTGAGACAGCGCCTGATGAACAAACCAGTCTCGTCCTCTGTCAACAACGCCATGGCACCGCTCGACAGGTACCAATCGGCCTCCGGGAGCGGGTCGCTGAGGACGTCGGCGTGCAGGATGGCGCAACCGGTGCGAGCCCTTGCGCGCTCTACCATCACCTCAACGGCATCAAGGCCGATGTATTGCCGCGGCAAATCGTTGCGGGAGCTGAGGAAGGCGTGAAGGTCGCCAAGACCGCAGCCAACGTCGACCAGTGAAACGCGGGAGAGATCGCGCGGAAGCAGGTCGCGCAGCACCGCAAAGCGGATCTGCTGGCTCTCGGTGGACCGCCAATGCACGCCTTCGGCGTTCTCGCCGTAGCGAGCTAGCGCATGACGGTAAAAGCTTTCGGTGTCGACGCGCGGCATGCGAATCCTCTAGCAAAAAATGTTGGGCAGATTCCTTGACAAATGACGGCCTAAAAACCAACTAAGAACCTGGGATAAAGGCCGCGTCAACCTTAAGGCATCACACCATGAGACTCTCCACTAAGGGCCGCTACGCCGTTACCGCCATGCTCGATCTCGCGCTCAACTCGGGCCGTGGACCGGTGACACTGGCCGACATTTCGGTGAATCAGGGTATCTCGTTATCTTATCTGGAGCAGCTGTTCGCGGCATTGCGCGCGAAGCAACTGGTTCGAGGGATTCGGGGCCCTGGAGGCGGATACTATCTCGGCAAGCCCGCCGATGAGATCACGATTGCAGACGTCATCTGTGCTGTCGACGAGTGGGTTGAGTTTACCCGCTGCGGTGGTCGCGAGAACTGCCGGGCGGGCGAGCGCTGTCTGACCCACAGTCTCTGGGACCAGCTCAGCGATGAGATCTTTACCTTCCTCAGCGAGATTTCGCTCGCCGATCTGGTCGAGCGGGGGCAGCGCAAGCGGCGACCGGAAGAACGGATCGACAATCGCCCAGCGGTCGCCAGCAAGCAGCGTGCGGCCTAAGGGCGTCTCAGCCGTGGGCTCTCTTGCCTTGGCCTAGATCAGCTCAGGTCTGATCAGTTCGGCATTTGCGATCCTGCTGATGGTACTCTTGCAGATTCGGCCTTCGACACGTGATTGCTTTGGGCATGCAGGTCGTGGGCGATACTGCCCTGGCCGATCGCGCGAGTGTGCTGCAATGGCCCGATTGCAGCGACGTTGAGCGGCGCACCCAGGCATCAGCGAGAGCCCCTGTCGCCATGCAGGCTGAAACCGATGAGTTGTTGACCATTCAGGATCTTGTCCGCTGGGGCGCGTGCCGCTTCATCGAGGCTGGGCTGCATTTTGGCCATGGAACCGACAATGCGTTCGATGAGGCGGCCTGGCTGGTCTCCGACGCGCTCAAGATGCCATCGGCGCTGATCGCCGATTATGCGCAGTGTCGCGTCACCGGCTCGGAGCGTGACGCCGTTTTGGCACTGCTCGCGCGGCGGGTGGATGAGCGCCGACCCTCTGCCTACCTCACTGGCCGGACCTGGTTTGCTGGCCTGGAGATGATCGTTTCCGATCAAGTGATGGTGCCGCGCTCGCCGCTCGCTGAACTTGTGAGGGCGGGCTTTGCGCCATGGATCGATCCGTCCGCGGTTGGCCGCGTCCTCGACCTCTGCGCCGGCAGTGGCTGTATCGGGATCGCCGCGGCCATGTATCTGCCGGATGCTGATGTGGATCTCGCAGATATCTCGCCTGCCGCGTTGCGGGTGGCAATGCGCAATCGCGCCCTGCATGGTCTGGAAGAGCGTGTTCGAATCATCCAGTCGGATCTGTTCGCCGCCATTGATGACGCGGCCGTCTACGATGTCATCGTTTCCAATCCGCCCTATGTCGCGGCGGCGGAGCTGGAGTCGTTGCCCGCCGAGTATCGGCACGAGCCGCAGCTGGCCTTTGCGGCCGGTGAGTCGGGGCTCGACCTGGTCTTGCGTATCCTGCGCGATGCGCCCGATTTCCTGACGGATGAAGGTTTGTTGATCGTGGAGGTTGGCAGCGCGGCGGAAACCCTGCAGGATCGCTTCCCGGGCGTGCAATTGACCTGGCTTGAATTCGAGCACGGCGGCGACGGCGTCTTTCTGATGCGCCGCCAAGAGCTCGTCGACGCGCATGCGGACTTCGCCGAAGCGGTGGCGGGCTCCTGAGTGCCGGTGTTGGTCTGTCAGCAATCGGCTCATGGTCCCGCCATCGGTACAACCGCCCGGGTCCGAAACCAGATCCTGATCCAAACCCTGATCCAAAAACAACGCAACGAGGCCCGCTGCCGTCGCCTCGAGGTAGAGGATAACGATGCTTGAAAAGACCCGCACGACCACGACCCATGGGCCGACTGACCAGCAGGACAGCCAAGGCGTTGCCGGCATGGCGCGCTCATTGGCGAGCGCAGGGGCTGCCGATCAGCGCACCGTGTTCGATCTGGAGCTGATCCAGCGCTATGACCAGAGCGGTCCGCGCTACACCTCCTATCCGACCGCGGTCGAGTTCGACCCAGCCTTCGACGAGACACGCTACAAACAGGTCTGTCAGGAGACCAACGCCAGTGGTCGGCCGCTGTCGCTCTACTTCCACATCCCATTTTGCGACACGGTCTGCTTCTATTGTGCCTGCAATAAGATCGCAACCAAGGATCGTACCCTGGTGCAGCCTTACCTGGAGCGCGTCTACAAAGAGCTGGCGATGCAATCGGCGCTGTTTGACGATGACCGGGTGGTCGAACAATTGCACTGGGGTGGTGGTACGCCGACCTTCATCAGTGCAGTGCAGATGCGCGAGCTGATGGCCGAGACCCGCAAGCACTTCAAGCTCGCCGATGACGAGGTGGGTGAATACTCGATCGAGATCGATCCGCGCGAGGCCAAGGGCGACACCATCGCGCTGCTGCGCGAGATCGGCTTCAACCGCATGAGCCTCGGCGTGCAGGATTTCGATCCGCGGGTGCAGAAGGCGGTCAATCGTGTGCAGAGCGAGGACGAGACCTTCGCCGTGCTCGAGGCCGCGCGCAAGGAAGGCTTCCGCTCGATCAGCATCGATCTCATCTACGGGCTGCCGCATCAGACCGCCGAGCGCTTCATGGACACCCTCGAGAAGATCATCGCCGTCGGTCCTGAGCGGTTATCGGTGTTCAACTACGCGCACCTGCCACGCCGCTTCATGCCGCAACGCCGGATCGATGAAGAGCAGCTGCCACCGCCGCAGGTCAAGCTCGAGATCCTCCAGGCCACCACCGAGCGGCTCTCAGAGGCCGGCTGGCTCTATATCGGCATGGACCACTTTGCCCGTCCCGATGACGAGTTGGCGCTGGCGCAGCGCAATGGCACCCTGTACCGCAACTTCCAAGGCTATTCGACCCATGCCGACTGCGACCTGATCGGCATTGGCGTCACCTCGATCGGCAAGGTCGGCGCCACCTATGGCCAGAATCGGCGCGAGCTGGATGAGTATTACAGTGATATCGACGCGGGCCGGCTGCCAGTGTTCCGCGGGATCGAGCTGAACCGTGACGACGAGATCCGCCGCGATGTGATTACGCGTCTGATCTGTCACTTCAGACTGGATTTCGGCGAGGTTGAGCGCGCCTGGGATCTCAACTTCCAGGATTACTTCGGTCGCGATCTGGCCAAGCTCGAGGGCATGCAAGCCGATGGCCTACTCGAGATCGACAGCAGCGGTATCCGTGTGCACCCCAAGGGCCGGATGCTGATCCGCAATATCTGCATGGCCTTCGATGCCTATATGGAGGCCAAGCAAGGGCAGGGTGGCTTCTCGAAGGTGATCTAGGGCGATCTAAGGTGGCGCGGCCGGCGACCAGCCACTCTGCGCTGGCGAGCGCGGCGGTAGAGCGAGATTGAGAGTGGCCGGAGGCGGAAGGGCAGGCATGAGTGAAAGTCTATCGAGGCGGTTTCGGCGCGCCGCCGCGCGCTGGGCCGATGCACCGGCTGTGCTCACGGAGCCGGTCTGGAGCTATCGGCGCCTGGATCAGACCCCCGATGCGGTGGCCGCTGGTTTGCAGCGGAATGGGGTCGAGCCGGGTGAGCGAGTCGCGTTGCTCTGTCCGAATGGGGCTGAGTTTGTCGTCGCCTATCTCGGGATTCTCAAGGCGGGGGCGATCGTCGTCCCCATCAATCTGCTATTAAATCCGGCTGCGGTCGCCTTTCAGCTGCGGGACTGCGGCTGCCGGAGCCTGATCGCGCATGTGGCGATGGCCGAGACGGTGCGCGCGGCACTGGCTGATGCGCCTTGTGTCCGGCTGCGGATTGGCATCGGCGGCGAACTTGGCTGCGATGAGCCGGAATTGGACGAGCCGGGTCCGCATGACCAGGGCCCGATGGCGTTGGTGATGGAGTGTCACCGCCGTGAATCCGCCAGCGGGGCCACGTCAACCGGCGTCGATCGGTCCGCCGATTCCCGGCGTCGAGATGCGGATTTGCGATGCGGACGGCAACGAGTTGCCAAACGGCGAGCATGGCGAGGTCTGCGTGCGTGGACCGAGCCTGATGCGCGGTTATTGGAATCTGCCGGAGGCGACCGCCGAGAGCTTCTTCGGCGATTGGTTCCGCACCGGCGACCTCGGCCGGCGCGACGATGCGGGCTGGTTCTATCTGGTCGATCGGATCAAGGATCTGATCATCACCAATGGCATGACGTCTATCCGCGCATCGTCGAGGAGGCCTTGATGAGGTATCCGGGCGTTGCCGAGGCAGCCGTCGTTGGTGAGCCTCATCCCACCCATGGTGAGATCGTGGTCGCCCATCTGGTGGCGCTGCCGGGGCAGACGATCGACGTCGCCAGCCTGAAGCGATGGTGCCGCGAGCATCTGGGCCGCCACGAGCAGCCGCGCCGCATTGAGCTGCGTGACAGCATGCCGAAGAATGCGGCTGGCAAGATCCTGAAGCGTGAGCTGCGACTGAGCGGTGAGCACGAGCGCGGATTTGCGTTTTCCTAGACCGGCGCCATGATCGACCTCTCCGTCTACCTGATCACCGACGCCGCGCTCTGCGCCCGAGCCGGCTTGCTTGAGACCGTTGCTGCCGCCCTGCGTGGCGGGGCGACCGCTGTGCAACTGCGTGACAAGCAGGCCTCCGATGCCGCGCTGATCGAGCAGGGCAAGGCGCTCAAGGCCCTGCTGCGAGGTACCCATGTGCCGTTGATCGTCAATGACCGGATCAAGGTCGCCGTCGCCATTGGGGCCGATGGGCTGCATCTTGGGCAGTCGGACGGGGACGTCGCTGAGGCGCGCGCGGCCTTGGGTGCCGAGGCCATCTTGGGGCTGTCGGTGCAGCGCCGCGATCAGTTGAAGACGCCTGAGCTGAGCCTGGTCGATTACCTTGGCGTCGGGCCGGTATTTGCCACCGCGACCAAGCCCGATCATTCATCGCCGCTCGGTTTTGATGGGCTCGCGGCGATCTGCGCGGAGAGTCCATTGCCGGTCGTGGCCATCGGTGGCCTGAGCGCCGAGCATGCCGCGTCGATCTGGTCCGCTGGCGCGGTCGGCATGGCGGTGGTCTCAGCGATTTGCACCGCAGCGGACCCCGAGCTAGCGACGCGCGAGATCGCCGAGGCTTGGAGGGCCGCGCGCCTCGGCAGCGCCGATGCGAATTCGCTTTGCAGGCTTTAACAACTGTCAAGCTCAAGCTGCGAGCCGAGTTTCTTTGGCTCTTTGTGGCGGAAGTCCAGAGAGAACCGCAGCCGGCGGCGAAGATGCGGCTGATGATTCCCCTTGATCCGCGATGCCTGCAGTTGTCAGGGCTGAATCGAAGCAGGAAGCACCCTCTGAATCGATCTCGCGCATCGGCGGGACGCTGCGGATAACCAGCCTTTTGCGGATGGTACCTTGCAGGGACACAGTGTCTACCACCGCGTTGTCCAGGCTAAGTTCCCGTGATAGGTTAGCCGGAAACCAGACATTCACTGGTTAGGCATCAAGAAGAAACGTGCACATGGAAACAACAATACTCGTAAAAAGTAGTAGCAGAGATGAGCCGTATGCAGTAGCAGTTTCATCAGCAGAATCTGGCCTAGCAATTTTCTGTGATTGCCCCGCCGGTGAATGGGGTAAATATTGCAAACATAAGATGGCAATTGTATTAGCCGATGAACGAATCCTTTATGATGAAGAGCAAAGGGATAACTTCAGCAGGGTAACAAAATGGATTTCTGAATCTGGCTATCCAGATTTAGTTCAAGAGCTTCGAGAATCTGAAAAAGCGCTCGAATTGGCAAAGAAAAATGTTAAAAATCAAAAAGAAAAAATTGCTCGATTAATGAAAGAGGGTTTGAAATAGTGGAAATTGAAGCTAGGAGAGATGATAGAGGATATGCTCTTATTGCAAACTTTGAGGATGGATTTGCTCTTGGCTGGAAAATGGCTGTTCCAGAGGCATTTAAGGAAGCGCTTGATATTAAATTGACGCCAAGAATGTTTGCAAAGAAAAAAGAAATGCTATGGACGCAGGGTCGTTTATATGGTTTTCACGAAGGCGATACAATTCATGATACCAAGGAGGCATATAAAGAATGGGGAGAAGCATTAAAACACTTAAAGCTCAGTGTCCAGGTGCAATTCGCATCTTCTTCAGGTTATGTAAATTACGAAACAATTGAGGTTCAAAATAAGGAATTAGAAATAATTCACCAAAAAGGAAAGTTAAAACCAACAGAAGAAACCGTTGATGGTTTAGTGGTAAAAAGGCAACGTATTGATCATGGTTTAGTGCGATTCAAAGTGTATCGTCCAAATAAGGAGAAAACAGCAGTGGAGGAGTGTGAAACCTTAGAGTGCACACAGGATGACTTCGTTGCTTTTCTACAAACTGGCATAGTCCGTACAAAAGAAAATAAGCTCTTGAATCTATTCATAGAAAATGCCTAAGAATCATGACGGGCAGGACGAAATTTTTTTCTAGGCAATGAATCAACTCGCAATCAATCGCCTAACGATGGCCTTCAGTCCGACCGCTCGCTACGCTCGTGGCGGCTGGCGTTGGCGACAAGATGTTTCTCGCGCAAGACGTATGAGTACAATAAAGCATGTCCTCGCGATCGCAAGACTCCTCAACCCCACAAGAAACGATTTATACGCATACCCATCCGTGTCAAAATTGAGCAATACGTGAACGAGAGTTTTTCTCCATGAATCTCCAGAGAATTGAAGACGAGGCGCTCCACCTCCCAACAAAGGAGCGAGCGCAATTGATCCAGCGACTGGTATTGAGTCTAGAGTCCCCGTCAGAAAAAGAGCTCAGGGCCGATTGGTTGCTTGAGGCCTGGCGCAGGGCCGAAGAGTTCGATAATGGCGCAGTTCAGGCTGTGTCTGGCGATGAGGTCATGAGGAAGGCTAGAGCACTGATCAAATGAAATATTCTTTTCACCCGGCAGCGGAAGCCGAATTCCTGGAATCAGTTGGTTATTACGAATCAAAAGTTCCGGGATTGGGTGGTGCCTTCATAGAGGAATTCGAGGCCCTGGCTAATTTAGTTGGCGAGTCACCAAAAGCCTGGCAAGTCGAGTTGCCACCAGATATTCGTAGAGTGCCCCTTCACAGATTTCCCCTGGCCATCGTTTACCGAGAGAGGCCATCTGGTTTCCAGATTCTGGCTGTTGCCCATGACCGGAGGCGTCCGCAGTACTGGCTGGGTAGGCTTTAATAAAAGACTGCACAGCGACCGATTTTCCGCCACTCTGCGGCTCCAAACCTGCGCGTGAGCCGGGCTTTAGCTTCCGAGAGATTACGCTATGAGTACGATCAAGCATGTCCTCGCGATCGCCGGCTCCGACCCGTCCGGCGGCGCCGGTATCCAGGCCGATATCAAGGCGATTTCCGCCAATGGCGCGTATGCGATGGCGGCGATCACAGCGCTGACCGCGCAGAACACCCGTGGGGTTCGTGGGGTGCAATTGGTCGCGCCCGAGTTCGTCACAGCGCAGATCGACGCGGTATTTGAGGATATCCGTGTCGATGCGGTGAAGATCGGCATGCTCGGCTCGCCCGAGATCACGCTGACCGTGGCCGAGGCGCTTGCGCGCCATGGCGCGCAGCGCATCGTGCTGGACCCGGTGATGGTGGCCAAGGGCGGCGATCGACTGCTCTCGGAAGCCGCCATCCGAACCCTCATCGAGCGCTTGCTGCCATTGGCGACCATCCTGACGCCGAACCTGCCGGAGGCGGCGGCGCTGCTCGATGAGCCGGAGCTGACTGATCCAGCGGCGATGCCGGCACTCGCCGAGCGGTTACTGGCGCTGGGACCTTCCGCTGTGCTTCTGAAGGGCGGCCATCTGAGCGGCGCGGTAAGCCCGGATTATCTGGCCGCGGTCGACGAAGGCGTTTGGCTGGAAGCCGAGCGTATCCCGACCAAGAACACTCACGGCACCGGTTGTACGCTCTCATCGGCGCTCGCGGCGCAACTTGCGATCGGCGCTGACTCGTCGCTCGACCTCGCCACGGCCGCTCGACGCGCCAAGGTTTATGTCGCCGGCGCCATCGCGCATGCTGACGCGCTCGATGTCGGCCAAGGGCAAGGGCCGACGCATCATTTTCACGCGCTATGGCCGGCCGGGTATGCACCGAGCTAGTTGGCGGCGGCGGTCTAATGAATCTTGCTGCGCCCCAGCATCGTCGTCGCGAGATCGAACTCGGCATGCTGTTGATGACCATCGCGATGCTGCTGTTCCCAATCAGCGACGCACTCGCGAAATTTCTCACCGCGGAGCTAACGCCGGTTCAGATCGGAGCCGCCCGCTTCCTGTTTCAATCCCTGTTGCTGCTGCCGGTAGTACTGGTCTACAAGGGTGGCCGACTGCCGCCGCCGGGCGTTCGCCACCTGGCGCTCGGGACGCTGATTGGCCTGGCGGTGATCTGCTTGTTTTCAGGACTGCAATCTCTACCGCTGGCCAACAACACGGCGCTGTTCTTCATCGAGCCCCTTCTCTTGACCCTGATCTCGGCCGTTGCTTTGCGTGAGCCGGTGACCTTGCGGCAGTGGCTCGCGGTGGTGATCGGCCTCGTCGGGGCGCTGATCGTCTTGCGCCCGAATTGGGCCGCTTATGGCCCGGCCGCGATCTTCCCGGTGGCAGCGGGCGCCTTCTTCGCCGGTTTCTTGGCACTGACGCGGGTCGTCGGTGGGCGCGATGATGCCCTGACACTCGCGTTCTGGACCGGAGTCGCCGCAGCGCTGGTGTTACTGCTGATCATGGGCGCCGGACTG
Organism: Lamprobacter sp.; assembly: GCF_034860625.1. NCBI lineage: Bacteria > Pseudomonadati > Pseudomonadota > Gammaproteobacteria > Chromatiales > Chromatiaceae > Lamprobacter > Lamprobacter sp. The sequence goes on along the minus strand of NZ_JAYESN010000050.1, from coordinate 20,575 downwards.
ATTGGCCAAGAACCTGGGGCCGTGCGTCCGATGGCGGCGTTGATCGTGGTTCCGTCGCTCGATGCCTGGCCACTGCTGCTCGGCGTCGGTCTGATTGCCGCAGCGACCAACGTGCTGACCGCTTTAGCCTTGCGGCGAGCAGGCGCGGGCGTCCTCGCGCCGTTCCAATATCTCGAGATCTTGAGTGCCACGCTGCTCGGCTGGCTCATCTTCAGCGAAATTCCGGATCTCGTCACGGGGCTCGGCGCTGCCATCATCGTTGGCTCCGGGCTCTATGTCTTTACGCACCAAGGGCGCTGCTCGGATCCTTCGGATGTGGCGCGCAGCAACTCGCGCAGAGAGCGTCTCGGCTGAGCGGCGGGGGGGTCATGAGTCTCAGCGGATTGGCGTTATCAGAGCTGGGCTGATATCGACTGCTTGTCGGCCGCTAAGGGCTCCAGTATCGTTCGCCGATGCGTCTGGAGAAGATCAAGCTCGCCGGCTTCAAGTCCTTCGTGGACCCGACCACAGTACCCTTTCCAAGTAATCGGGTCGGTGTGGTCGGGCCGAATGGCTGCGGGAAGTCGAACGTGATCGATGCGGTGCGCTGGGTCATGGGCGAGAGCTCGGCGAAGATGCTGCGTGGTCAGTCGATGGCCGATGTTATCTTCAACGGCAGCAGCTCGCGCAAGCCGGTTGGGATGGCGCAGATCGAGCTGGTGTTCGATAACAGCGATGGTCGCGCGGGCGGCGAGTTTGCCCGGTTTGCTCAAATCGCGGTCAAGCGCCAGGTCTCGCGCGATGGCCAGTCGAACTACTTCTTGAACGGCGCCCGCTGTCGGCGGCGCGATATCCAAGACCTCTTTCTCGGTACCGGGCTCGGGCCACGCAGCTACGCGATCATCGAGCAGGGCATGATCTCGCGTTTCATCGAGGCCAAGCCCGATGAGTTACGTCTCTTCATCGAGGAGGCAGCGGGTATCTCCAAATACAAGGAGCGTCGGCGCGAGACCGAGAACCGAATACGGCACACGCGCGAGAACTTGGAGCGACTCCAGGATCTGCGTGATGAGGTCAGCAAGCAGCTGCAGCATCTGGAACGTCAAGCCGCCACGGCGGCCAAGTATCGGGCGCTGAAGGAAGACGAGCGCCGCTTGACCGACGAGCTGGCCGCGCTGCAGTGGCGCGAGCTCGACCGGCATCTCGAGCGGCAAGATCGCGTGATCGGCGAGGCCGAGGTGCGTCTGGAGGCGGATCTGGCGGCATTGCGCCGGCTCGAGGCCGAGATCGAGGCGCAGCGTGCGCTGCATGCCGAGGTCTCCGATGCCTTCAATGGGGTGCAGGGGCGCTGGTACGCGGTCGGCTCCGAGATCGCGCGGCTGGAGCAGGCCTTGCAGTTTGCGACCGAAACCCGTCAACGCCAAGAGCGTGAGCTTGGCTCGGTGCGGCATGAGCTGGACGAGGCGAGCGATCAACAGGAGCGCGATCAGCTGCGGCAGGCCGAGCTGGATGCCGAGCTTGAGCGTGATGCGCCCTTGCTTGAAGAAGGGCGCGAGCGGCTGGAGGATCTGCGCGAACGCCTCGCCGAGGCTGAGGATCAGCTCGAGACTTGGCAGCAGGCTTGGGACGCGATCCAGCTGGAGATCGCTGCGCCCTCGGCCGAGGCCCAGCAGGAACGCTCAAGCCTGAATCATCTGGAGCAGCGCCTGGCGCAAGAGCGGCAGCGCGGTGCCCGGATCGATGACGAATTGGCGCGCCTCGATACCAATGAGCTCGAGCAGCGCTTAGCGATCCTCGATGAACGCTCCGAGGGGCTTGATGAGCGACTGCATCTTGCCGCCGATGCCCAAGAACGCGCGGCTTCGGCCCTGCGTGAGGCGGAGTCGACCCGTGCCGAGCTTGGCGGACGCCTGGATGCAGCGCGCACCGAGCTGCAGACCACGCGCGGCCGGCTGGCCTCGCTCGAGGCCCTACAGGATGCGGCCTTGGAGAGCCCGGATCAGGCCGTCGCGGCCTGGATCGATCGCTACGATCTGACGCAGGCGCCGCGCTTGCTGGACCAGATCGAGGTCACGCCAGGCTGGGAGACTGCGGTTGAGGTGGTCCTGAGCAGCGCGCTCGCGGCCTTCTCGGTCGATGCGCTTGACGACTTAGCCGGCGCGCTTGAGGCCGAGGCCCTGATGCTCGTCGAGAGCGATGTCGCCCAGGTCGACTGGGTCGGCGTCGCACCAGTCGGCACCTCCGGGCTGGCTGCGCTGGTGCGCGGACCCTTGGTCTTGGCTCAGCTGTTAGAAGGCATTGATGTCGCTGAGAGTCGTGGTCAAGCCCTCGCGAGGCGCTCCGAGCTCCGCGGCGGACAGCGCATCGTGACCCGCGATGGATTTCTGATCGGGCCAGGCTGGGTCAAGGCGCCCGGACGCAGCGCCCAGGATGCGACTGATGTGGGCGGCAGTATCGCGCGCGCCGAGGACATCAAAGGGCTGGCCATGGCGGCTGATGAGCTCGAGGAGGTCATCGCCGCGCTGGCGGATGAGCAAGCGGCTTGGGTCGAGCGTCGTGCGGAACTGGAGCAGGCTCGCAACGACGCGCATGAGGATCTTGCCCGCCTGAGTCGTGACCGGGCCACACTGGATGCCGAGCAGGGTGCCGCCCGCGCCCGCTTGACTCATCTGCGCGAGCGCCGCGCGGCCTTGGCCGATGAGCAGCTGGTGCTCAAGGATGCCTGTGACGAGATGGAGGAGGCCATGGCGCTTGGGCGCGAGCGCCTGCATGCGGCGCTTGAGTGCAGCGAGCAGCTAACCGAGCGTCGCGATGGTCTGGCCGCTGAGCGAGAGCCGCGCCGCGCGGCCCTGACCGAACTGCGCCAGGAAGAGGCGCGGCTGCGTGACGAGGTGCAGCGTTTGGAGGTCGCCACCGAGACGCGGCGAGCAACAAAGGCTGGCTTGATGGCGAACCTCGAGCGCGCGGGTGAGCGTGTCGCTAATCTCGAGGCGCGCCGGGATGAGCTGGCCGAGGCGCTGAACGAGGCCGCCGAGCCTGCGCTCGAACAGCAAGAGCGACTTGAGGAGCAGCTCGAACAACGTCTGCAGGTTGAGCAAGAACTCAATGATAAGCGCCAGCAGTTGGAAGAGGTCGACGCCCAGATCCGCGCCGCCGAGCTGCGTCGCCATGGGCTCGAGCAATCGCTGAACGGGGTCAGGGGCGAGCTCGATGTGGCCCGCTTGCAGCGGCAGGAGCTCTTGGTGCGGAGGCAGACGGTGGCGGAGCAGCTGCGTGCGAGCGAGACCTCACCAGAGGCGGTGCTCGAGGCCATGCCGCCAGCGCTGCTTGATGGCGCCGATCTGGTCGAGCGCTGGGGACTTGAGCTCGAAGCGGTCAAGACGCGGATTGGGCGGCTCGGCAACATCAACCTGGCCGCGATCGACGAATTCCAAGAGCAATCCGAGCGCATGCGCTATCTCGAAGCGCAGCACGCCGATATCAGCACTGCACTGGAGACGCTCGAATCAGCGATCCGCAAGATCGATCGCGAGACCCGGAGCCGGTTCAAGGAGACCTTCGACCGTATCAACAGCGGCCTCAAGGAGTTGTTCCCGCGTGTCTTTGGTGGGGGCAATGCTTATCTGGAGTTGACCGGTGAGGATCTGCTCGACACCGGTGTCTCGATCATGGCGCGTCCGCCGGGCAAGCGCAACGCGACCATTCACATGCTGTCCGGTGGCGAAAAGGCGCTGACTGCGGTGGCCCTGGTATTTGCGATCTTCCAACTGAATCCAGCCCCGTTCTGCATGCTTGACGAAGTTGATGCGCCGCTGGACGATGCCAATGTCGGGCGCTTCTGCGAGCTGGTGCGCGCGATGTCCGATCAGATCCAGTTCATCTTCATCACCCACAATAAGGTGACGATGGAATTGGCCGATCAGCTGCTGGGGATTACGATGCACGAGCCCGGCTGCTCACGCCTGGTCTCCGTCGATGTCGAGCAGGCCGCGCGCATGGTCGCGGCCTCTTAAAGGCGTGTGGTCGATCAGGCTCTCAATCTGGGCGAATCCCCTGATATACTTCCGAAAACCTTCCATCGCATGCGAACCCCATGGATGCTGGCACACTGAGAATCATTCTGCTCGTCCTGGGCGTCTTGCTGCTGGTCGTTCTGTACCACCGAGAGCGCCGCCGCATCGAGAGCGAGGCTGAGCCCGAGCCTGAACAGCGAGTGGCTAGGCCGTCGTCGACAGCGCCGCGTCGAGAGCCGCGGTTCGACACGCGTTTCGGCCATGACGCGGGATCTGACGACTTCGCCCCAGGTATTGACGCCCAGTCCAACGCGCAACAACGGGAACAGGAACAAGAACGGGAACGGGAGCAGGAGGAGGACTCGACATCCACTGCGCCGACCGCCGATACTGGTCTGCTGGTACAGCTGTTCCTGGTTGCGCGCAAGTCCGCCTTTAGTGGTTCGGCGGTGAGTGCTGCGGCTGAGCGGCATCATCTGACCCCGGGTGAAATGGACATCTACCACCGTCGCAACCGCGATAGCCGCCGCGAGCAGGTGCTTTTCAGCATGGCCAATCTGGTCAACCCCGGGACCTTCCCGTTCGCTGAGATGGACCGCTTTACCACGCCTGGGGTGGCCTTGTTCAGCCAGTTCAACGGGCTGCCCAGCGATCTGATGGTCTACGACGAGCTGATACAAACAGCGCGAACAATGGCCGACGCGCTGGAGGCTGATCTCCTGCTGCCTGACCGGCGTCCGTTCGACGACAAGGCCTGGGAGGGTTTGCGGAACGAGCTGCTGAGCTTGATCAACGAGCGAACGGATGCCTCGGCCAGTGGCCCCCAGTCCGTCCAAGGCGATGGGCGCGGAGAGGATGCCGGGCCGGTCAATGTCGTCGCTGACAGCGATCGACCGCCGTTTCGCCCATGACTGTGCCGAGTCCCGATCGGGATCGGGCGGCGGTCTTGCGTCGCGAGCTCGCGCATCACAATGTGCGTTATTACGTCCTCGATGACCCGGAGATACCGGATGCCGAGTACGATCGTCTGCTGCGCGAGCTGCAGGCGCTGGAGGCGCGCTATCCAGAACTGATCACGCCCGACTCGCCGACGCAGCGCGTGGGTGCCGCGCCGCTCGAGAGCTTCGCTGAGGTTGAGCATCGGCTGCCGATGCTATCGTTGAATAACGCGCTTAACGAGCAGGCGTTGCGCGAGTTCGATCGCCGGGTGCGTGAGGGCTTGAGTGTCGAGCAGGTGTGCTACTCGGCGGAGCCCAAGCTCGACGGGCTGGCGATCAGCCTGTTGTATGAGGACGGGGTTCTGGTTCAGGGTGCGACGCGCGGCGATGGATATCGTGGCGAGGATGTGACGGCTCAGGTGCGAACGATTCAGTCCGTTCCCTTGCGCCTGCGCGTTGCAGAGGGTGACGCTCGCTGGCCGGCCCTGTTAGAGGTGCGTGGCGAGGTCTTTCTGACCTATGAGCGTTTTACGGCGATCAATGCCCGTGCCCAGCGTCGGGGCGGCAAGGTCTTTGCCAATCCTCGCAACGCCGCTGCGGGGAGTCTGCGCCAGCTCGATGCGCGGGTCACTGCCTCACGCGGGCTGAGCATGTTGTGCTATGGGTTGGGCGCGGTCGAGGGCGCGCCTTGGTCTGAGAGTCACAGTGAGAGTCTGGCGCGGCTCGCGGGCTGGGGACTGCCAGTCTCGCCCGAGCAGCAGGTGGTTGTCGGGCTTGAAGGCTGCCTTGATTATCATGCGGTGATGGCTGAGCGCCGTGAGCGACTTGCCTACGCGATCGATGGTGTCGTGTTCAAGGTTGACCAACGGGTGGATCAGGAGCGGTTGGGCTTCGTTTCGCGCGCCCCACGTTGGGCGATCGCTTACAAGTTCCCGGCCCAGGAAGAGCTCACCCGTGTTGAGGCGGTTGAGTTTCAGGTTGGTCGCACCGGGGCGCTGACCCCGGTCGCACGGTTGGCGCCGGTGGATGTAGCCGGCGTCACCGTCTCCAATGCCACGCTGCACAATATCGACGAGGTGCATCGCAAGGACGTTCGGGTGGGCGACAGCGTCTATGTGCGCCGAGCTGGTGATGTGATTCCAGATGTGGTGCGGGTGCTGACGGAGCGTCGTCCGGCGGACACCGAGCCGGTGCAACTGCCCGCCCAGTGTCCAGTCTGCGGCTCTGATGTGCTACGCGCCGAGGGCGAGGCCGTGGCGCGTTGCACGGGCGGGCTGTTCTGCGCGGCACAGCGCAAGGAGGCGATCAAGCACTTCGCCTCACGCCGGGCGATGGATATCGAAGGTCTTGGCGACAAGCTGGTCGATCAGTTGGTCGATCTTGGCTTGGCGAAAGACCCCGCGGATCTTTACCAGTTGACTCAGCAGCAGCTGAGCGCGCTCGAGCGCATGGGCGAGAAATCCGCCGCGAACCTGCTTGACGCACTGGATAAGAGCCGCCACACCTGCTTGGCTCGCTTCATCTATGCGCTCGGCATCCGCGAGGTCGGCGAGACGACGGCGCGTGCGCTAGCCGAGCACTTCCAGGATCTCGATGCGCTCATGGAGGCGCCAGTCTCGGCGTTGCTGCCGATCGAGGGCATTGGTCCGGTAGTGGCCGCGCATCTCCAAGCGTTCTTCTCGCAGCCACATAATCTTGCGGTCATCGGCAAGCTGCGCTCGCCCGAGCTGGGCGCGATTACTTGGCAGCGACCCGAAGGCTCAACGGCATCGGTTGCGGCGGACAAGGCCAGCCCCGTATTTGGCAAGACGGTGGTGATCACCGGCACCTTGAGCCAGCCTCGGGAACAGATCAAGGGGCAGCTTGAGGCCCTGGGAGCAAAGGTCACGAGCAGCCTTTCCAAGAAGACCGATCTGTTGATCGTAGGGTCTGATCCGGGCAGCAAGCGTGCGCGAGCCGAGGAGCTTGGCGTCGAGGTCATCGATGGTGATCGCTTGGCTGAGCTGATCGGGCCCTGAGCAGTGACGGCTCGGCGGCTGCTGAATTCGGCTGCTTGCGTCCCGATCTTTAGTAGCGGCCTGCTGTCGACTTCCCGATGATCGCCCTACGGGGGGCTCAAATCCTGAAGAAGTATGGACAGTTTCTTAGCCAGCGGAAGGACTCGGAGCGGAAAGACTCGGTCGAGTCCAATACCACTTTCTCTTTAACGGGATTATCATGATGTCTGAGTTGAGCAAAGAGCAACAGGTTTTGGTGGCGATGCGCAAGACGCTTGCCGCCGTTGTGAAGGATGTGACCCCGCCACCGGGGATGAAGCATCCGCTTTCCGATAACACCATTGGCGATGTTCGCGCCTGTTTGTCGTTGATTGCTGCGCGCGAGAAAGAGCTGGCGGATGCTGAGGGGCGTGGTGGCGACAGGCCCTACTATGTCGACCAGCCGCAATCGGCTCAGGTGGTGCCGATTGCTAGCATTCGGCGCAGCGAAAAGCCAAGCAGCACCTGAGACGCGCGAGTCCCCGTTTGCAGGAGGTTGAGATGGCGTTATATCGGTTGGGCCGAGGTTTCCCGTTGGCGCCCATGGTTGCTGGTGCTGCTCTGCTGCTGTTGGCGGCAAAGGCGCATGCTTGGCAGGCGAGGATCTCCGATATGACGGCAGCGGTGCCTGATTGGTCCTACAGCGGTGAGCGGGGGCCGAGCCACTGGGCGGACCTGAATGCCTCTTATGCAGGCTGCGCTTCGGGACTGCTGCAGTCGCCGATTCCGATCGAGACTGCGGCGACCTTTTTCCAGCCTTGCACACCACTGCGGTTCCGCTATCGGAGCAGCTCCCTGCACCTGGTGAACGATGGCAACGCGCTGCGCCTCGGTTATGACCGCGGCAGTTTCCTGGTGATCGACGGGCTGAGCTATGAGCTGGTTGAGCTCCGCTTTCATGTTCCCGGTGAGCATGCCATCGATGGTCGCATCTGGGACGGTGAGATTGAATTCATTCATGGCAACAATCGCGGCGATCTCCTGATCGTCTCGGTGCTGATCGAGGCTGGCAACCGCGCCAATCAGACGCTGCGGCGCATCCTCGATAATGCGCCTTTGTTGGCCGGAAAGAACGCCCACGGGCGCAATATCGGCGTCAATGCGGTATTTCTGTTGCCAACGCGGCGTTCGTACTTCCGCTACGACGGCTCGACGACGCGCCCCCCTTGCGAGGAAGGTGTTCGCCGCTATGTGATGGAGTCGCCGTTGGAGATTGCGGCCTCGGATCTGGCAAGGCTCGCCCAGGTGACTAGCTCCAATGCCCGCCCGCTGCAGCCGCTCGGCGCGCGTCGGATCGAGCGTTTTTGCACGGCCAACGCAGACTAGCGTAACGCCAGGGGGTTGGCGTTACGCCTGCCGAGACGGGCTGGTGCGGATCCTTAGGCGAGCTAGGATTATTCCGCAGGGGCTTCCTTGAGCTTCACGACCTCTTCATTGAGCTGAACATCAGCGGTGTTGCGCAGCCCAGCCAGTGTTTCGGCCACCTTGCGCTGGCGCAGCAGGGCTTGGAGCTGAGGCTTGGCTTCGTCGAAGGTTGGCGGCTCGGCCGTTCGTGTTTCTTCAAGCAGGATCACATGCCAACCGAACTGCGTTTGCACCGGCTGCGCCGAGTAGGTGCCTGGCTCCATCTCGGCGATCGCGTCGGCAAATGGCTTGACCATGCGCCGGGCGTCGAACCAGCCAAGATCGCCGCCTTTTTCTGCCGTCGGGCCGAGTGAATTCTTCTCCGCGAGTGCCGCAAAGCCTTCGCCGTTGGCGGCGTCGAGCTCCTCGATCAGGGCCTGGGCCTTGTCCTTATCGTCAAGCAGGATGTGCCGGGCCTTGTATTCAGTGCGTTGTGACTGCTGGACGAACTCATCGTAGGCCTGCTTGAGCTCGGTCTCTGTTGGCTGAATCTCGGCGCCGATGCTCTGCAGGGCTGCGGCGGAGAGCACCATCATCCGCTGCAGTGCGAGTGCGGCCTGCACCTCGGGATTGTCTTCGAGATCGCGTTTCTCGCCCTCTTGTGAGGCCACGATCAGGTTCATGAACTCGTTAAACGCCTGTTCTTGCAGTTCGGGGCTGTCTTGGCCGTTACGCTGTGCAAGGATTTCGCCGTAATAGGCGCGAAACAGGTTCAGCTCATAGGTCTGGCCGTTGACGGTCGCGATCAGGGTCTCATTGGTCTCCTGAGCCTCCTGTGCGCAGGCGGGCGCAGACAGGACGCTGGCCAGGAGCGATGCGGTGATGAATCGGTGTTTCATGACAACTTTTCCTTCTTACTGTTCGGATGGCCCTGCTCAGGCCGGCAGGACTTTGATAAATGGCTTGATCTGCACCTCAGCGTAGACACCAGCCAGTGTGTAGGGGTCGGCGTCGGCCCAGGCCTGAGCGGCCTGCAGGTCGCTGAACTCAGCAACGACCAGTGAGCCGGTAAAGCCGGCTTCGCCGGGGTCTGCCGCGTCGATGGCAGGGTGAGGTCCGGCAAGGATCAGCCGACCCGTCTCTTGCAGCTCGCGCAGACGCTCGAGATGCGCCGGACGGGTCGATCGCCGTTGCGACAGGCTGTCGGGCCGGTCGCGGCTGATGATGGCATAGAGCATCAGCGGATGTCTCCGGAGGTCGCGGCTAAGGGGTCTTGCGCAGGCTCCGATTGCCCGGGGTCAAGGTCCGCAGGGTCGGCATCTTGAAAATGACGCGCAAGGTAGAAGGCCTGTCCGATGACGAACAGGATAGTCAATCCCATCATACCGAAGAGTTTGAAGTTGACCCAGACCGCCTCGCTCTCATGTGCGGTCTCGCAGAGCAAGAGCGGCTGGCCGATAAACTGATCAGCACAGCTATTCAGATCGATCGCTGTGATGGCTGTTGCCGCGATCAGTGCCTGCTCGGCGGCATAGAAGCCGCTGCCGATGTAGACGACGAAGAGATTCGCCAGCCCGGAGATCAGGAAGAAGAGCACCCAGGCCCAGTTCAGGCGGCGCCAAATCGGGGCGGGCAGGCTGACAGCCTGTCCCATCATGCGTTCGACCAAGGGCCGCTTGCCGACCAGGCTGGTGCCGAGGAAGGCCCCGGCGAATAGCCAGTTGACGATGGTTGGCTTCCACATCACGAAGATGGGGTCGCGCAGCAACAGGGTAAGACCGCCGAAGACAAGGATCAGCGCCAGCGTGATCAAAGGCATCTTCTCGACGCTGCCATGCCGCCAGCGCAGCCAGGCGACCTGGGCCAGCGCGGCAATGATGGCGGTGATGGTCGCGACATAGATGCCAGAGAGCTTATAGGCGATGAAAAAGAGGATGATCGGAAAGAAGTCGATGAGCAGCTTCATCGCAGATGTCTACTGAGCAGAGGTGAGTGACAGATGTGAGTGACAGAGGTGAGCGGCAGAGGGCGCATTCACCAGCCGCGCCAAAGACGCGGCATCCTAGCACTGTTCTCGCGAGCTGTGAGCGGGTTGCAACCCCCCACAATCTCATCGGTTTGGATCGAGGCACGGCGGCGGCGGTGGATCAGGTAGAATGCGGCGATGATGAAGACGCCAGACCTCCATACGCACTCCACAGCCTCAGATGGCACCTTGGCCCCGCGCGACCTGATCGAACGGGCCGCTCAGCAGGGTGTGGAGGTGCTGGCGCTGACCGATCACGACACCCTCGCTGGCCTTGACGAGGCCAGCGAGGCGGCGCATGCACAGGGGCTGAGTCTGGTACCCGGTGTTGAGATCTCGGTGACCTGGGGCGGACGCACCATTCATATCGTCGGCCTGGACGTCGATCCAGCCTGCGCGGTTCTGGGCTCTGGACTTGCCGGTTTACGGGGCTACCGCGAACAGCGGGCTATCGAGATCGCAGCCCGACTCGAGCGGGTGGGCTGGCCAGGCGCGCTTGAAGGTGCCCGCGCGCTGGCCTCGGGCGAACTGGTTGGGCGGACTCATTTTGCGCGTTTTTTGGTCCAGCGCGGGGCAGCCAAAGACCTGCGTTCGGTGTTCAAGCATTTTCTGGTCAAGGGTAAGCCGGGCCACGTTGCCGGTCAGTGGACAACGCTGGAAGAGGCGGTCGGCTGGATTCGAGCTGCGGGCGGCCAAGCAGTGATTGCTCATCCGGCGCGCTACGGATTGACACGCTCGAAGATGAAGCGGCTGCTCGACGACTTTCGTGCCTTTGGCGGGCGCGGGATCGAGGTGGTTTCGGGAAGCCACAGCCGGGATGACTATTTCACCTTTGCGCGCTGGGCGCGTGAACAAGGGCTACTGGCCTCTGCCGGCTCAGATTATCATGGCCCCGAAAGTCCTTGGATCGAGCTTGGGCGGTTGCCCGCTTTGCCTGAGGGCTGTAAGCCGATCTGGGAGCAGCCAGGCTTTGCCGGACTCGATCAGCATAGGCGCGTCGGCACGCTGGAGCCGATGCAAGCGCGGCTATCTGCGGTCTAGGTCTGTATTTCTCCGTCAACGCATCGATCCCTGAACCGCTGCCAATGGCAACCTCGCCACTCTTTCTCGAGATTCATCCACAAGATCCGCAGACGCGATTGATCCGGCGTGCGGCGGAGGTGTTCGCGTCCGGCGGGGTGGTCGTCTATCCGACCGATTCTTCGTATGCGCTTGGCTGCCAGCTTGGCGATAAGGCGGCCTTGGATCGCATTCGGATGATCCGTCGGGTGGATGACAAGCATCACTTTACGCTGGTCTGCCGTGACCTTTCCGAGATCGCGACCTATGCGCGCCTCGATAATCAGGCCTACCGACAGCTCAAGTCGTTGACGCCTGGGCCCTATACCTTCATCTTCGAGGCGACCAAGCAGGTGCCGCGGCGGTTATTGCATCCGAAGCGCCGCGCCATCGGTATCCGCGTGCCGGGAACGCCGATTACCCAGGCCCTGCTCAGGGAGCTGGACCAGCCCATCTTGAGTACCACCCTGATCCTGCCAGGTGATGAGGAGCCGATGGACGATGTGCTGGAGATGCGCGAGATGATTGGCCACTGTGTTGCTCTGATCATCGATGGTGGCCCCTGTGGAAATCAGCCGACGACGGTTGTCGATATGACCCAAGAGCCTCCGCTGGTGGTGCGAGAAGGCAAGGGTGATATTGCCGTCTTCGAGCACTAGCGCAAGCGCGCTGAATCGATTGCTTATGTTTCTCTTGCTGAGGCCTTAACCTCATTGGACGCTCTGGACGCTCTCGCGGAAACGCTGTTAATGGTGGTGCTGATCGCGGTGCCGGTACTGTTCGCGATCACTGTGCACGAGGCCGCCCACGGTTGGGTGGCAAATCGGCGCGGTGATCCCACGGCCGCTCTGCTCGGGCGCGTGACCTTCAACCCGATCAAGCACATCGATCCGGTTGGCACCCTCGCTGTGCCGCTGATCATCTTCCTGAGCTCGAAGACACTGCTCGGGGTGCCCTTCCTCTTTGGCTGGGCCAAGCCGGTGCCGGTCGACTGGCGCCGCCTGCGCAACCCACGCTGGGACATGGCACTGGTGGCAATTGCCGGGCCTGGCGTGAATCTGCTGATGGCGATTGGCTGGGGGCTGGCCTTGCAGCTGATGCAGCTGACACTGGGGCTGGTCGAGGTGCCGAATGCAGTCTTGAGTGTCTTCGTCGAGCTCTGTTTGATTGGTGTACTGATCAATCTCTTTCTGATGGCGCTCAATATGATCCCGCTCCTGCCGCTCGATGGCGGTCGGGTGCTCAGCGCCTTGTTGCCGCGCCCCTTGGCGCGGGGCTTTGCGCGGTTGGAACCCTACGGGCTCTATCTCCTGATCGCGTTGCTTCTGTTGCCGAACGCACAGCCGCCGGGGCTGCTGGGGGTTGCGTTACGTCCTGTTGTGCATGCAGCGCTCGCAGTCATTCCGGCATCCGACCTGATCCGCGAACATATCCCTTTCTGACAGAAAAGGCCTTAAGCCGTTGAATTCTTTGTCAAACCAAACCCATCGCGTCCTCTCTGGCATGCGCCCCACGGGCAAGCTCCATCTCGGCCACTACCATGGCGTGCTCAAGAACTGGATCGAGCTGCAGCACGAGTACGAGTGCTTCTTCTTTGTTGCTGACTGGCATGCGCTGACCACCGACTACGAAGACCCCTCGCAGATCCCACAAGCCAGCTTCGACATGGTCGTCGACTGGCTCGCTTGCGGCATCAGTGCCGGCGCGGCAACCCTGTTCATCCAGTCGCGCGTGCCCGAGCACGCGGAGCTGCATCTGCTGCTGTCGATGATCACGCCGCTCGGTTGGCTCGAGCGGGTACCGAGCTACAAAGATCAGCAGGAGAAGCTCAAGGAGAAGGATCTGGCGACCTATGGCTTCCTCGGCTATCCGCTGCTGCAGAGCGCCGATATCCTGATCTACAAGGCGGGTGCGGTGCCGGTGGGCGAGGATCAGGTCGCGCATGTCGAGATGACACGCGAGATCGCGCGTCGCTTCAATTATATCTATGGCCGTGAGCCGGGCTTTGAGGAGCAGGCTGAGCAGGCCAAGCGCAAGATGGGCAAGAAGAACGCGAAGATGTTCGATCAGCTCAAGCGCCGCTATCAGGAGCAGGGCGATCAGGAGGCCCTGGACGTCGCCCGTGCCTTGCTCGAGAGCCAGGCCAACATCACCATCGCCGATCGCGAGCGGCTGCTCGGCTACCTCGAAGGGGGTGGGCGGGTGATCCTGCCAGAGCCCTCGCCGCTGCTGACCAAGGCGGCCAAGATGCCCGGGCTCGATGGACAGAAGATGTCCAAGTCCTATGGCAATACCATTGCGTTGCGCGATGATCCTGATGCTGTTGAGCAAAAGCTGCGCACCATGCCGACCGATCCGGCGCGCGTGCGTCGCAGCGATCCCGGCAACCCCGAGGTCTGTCCGGTCTGGCAGTTCCATGAGGTCTATTCTGACGCGGACATCAAAGACTGGGTGCAGCAGGGCTGTCGCAGCGCCGGCATTGGCTGCGTCGAGTGCAAGCAGCCCGTCATCGATGCGGTCCGCAAGGAGCTGGAGCCGATTCAGGCCGAGGTGAAGCGGCTTGAGGCCGATCCGGATCTGGTGCGCTCATTCATTAACGAGGGCTGCGAGCGGGCGCGTGATCGGGCGCGCGAGACCATGGAGGATGTCCGCCACGTGATGTCGCTGCGGCAAGGCTGAGCAACGACGCGCAACGGCGACTGAGCGAGACCATGCAGGAGTCAAGCCCCGAGACCCCGGCGGCAGAGGCGTCGTCGAGCCCCACAGCGGCGTTGGCGCCTGAGCTCAACGACAAGGTCCGCTTTGCGCTGGTTCGCGGTGAGCCGCTGCTGAAGCTGCCGGAAGACCTCTATATCCCGCCGGATGCGCTCGAGGTCTTTCTCGATACCTTTGAAGGCCCCCTAGACCTGCTGCTGTATCTGATTCGGAGACAGAATCTCGACATCCTGGACATCCCGATCATCGAGATCACCAATCAGTACATGGAATACGTGGAGCTGATGAAGGAGGTGCGGCTCGAGCTCGCCGCCGAGTACCTGGTGATGGCTGCAATGCTCTGCGAGATCAAATCGCGGATGCTGCTCCCCCGAGCCGACGAAGACGACGAGGATGGCGAAGATCCGCGCGCTGAACTGGTGCGCCGGTTGGCCGAATATGAGCAGTTTAAGCGCGCAGCACAGGATCTGGATGCGCTGCCGCGGCTAGAGCGGGATTGCTTTGTGGTCCAAGCGCGGGTGCCGTCGGGGCATGTCCGGCGCATCCCACCGAGCGTGGAGCTGGATGAACTGCTCGCGGCCTTACAGGCGGTCTTGGCGCGGGCGGATCTCTTTACCAGCCACCAGATCGAGCGCGAATCGCTTTCGCTGCGTGAGCGCATGTCAGCGGTCCTGGAGCGCATCACTGGACCCGAGCTGGTGCCCTTTACCGATCTCTTCGATGTGACTGAGGGTCGCGCCGGCGTCGTGGTGAGCTTCCTAGCGGTGCTGGAGCTGTTGAAGGCAGCCACGCTGGAGCTGATCCAGGTCGAGCCTTTTGCGCCGATTCGGTTGCGCAGGCGTGGAGTCGAGGCCCGATGAGCGACTGGGAGCAGGATGAGCATCAAGAGGAGCAGGAGCAGGGCGAGAGCGAGACCTTCGCTGACGGCGACAGACCGCATCAGCATGCGCTGTTACTGCTGGTGCCGGCGCTCAAGCAGGTGGTGGAGGGCGCTGTCTTGGCCTCTGGTGAGCCGCTCTCGGTGGAACGGGTCCAGGGCCTCTACGACGACCGCGACCGTCCCTCTCGGGAAGCGGTGTTAGCCGCATTCGAGGCGCTGCGCGATGACTACGAGGGGCATGGCGTCGAGCTGGTCGAGGTCGCTGGTGGGTGGCGGGCACAGGTAAGTGCCTCAGTTGCGCCCTGGGTCGGGCGACTGTGGCAGGAGAAGCCATCGCGCTACTCGCGAGCCCTGCTCGAGACGCTCGCCCTGATCGCCTATCGGCAGCCGATCACGCGCGGCGAGATCGAGCAGATCCGTGGCGTGGCGGTGAGCACGCCAATCATCAAGACCCTGACCGAGCGCGAATGGGTGCGAGTGGTCGGGCATCGCGATGTGCCCGGGCGCCCAGCGCTTTATGCAACGACACGTCGTTTCCTCGATTATTTCGGCCTGCGCTCGCTAAATGAGCTGCCGCCGCTCGCCGAGATCCGCGATGCGAGCTTTTTTGAGCAAGCTTTGAACGGGGAGATAGATGGCGCTGACTTTAGCGTTGATTCCACTCTAGCGCCGATGTCTTCAGGATCAGCGGATGAGGCTGTTGAAGGCTGTTTGGACGAGGCGACTGCGAACGCGCCGCAACCCTTTTTGACGAGACCAGCAGGCCGACCGCACCTGGTCCTTGCCGTCAGCAACGACGCCACCTCTCGCGAGCAGGAGCCTCAAGCGTCCGAGCCGCGCGACGAGCAGGGTACTCACGAATCCGAGCCGCCCGACGAGCAGGATGCTCACGAATACGAACCTCGCAACGAGCAGGATACTCACGAATTCGAGTCTCAGGAGCAGGAGCCCAGCGCCCAGCGTTCTGAGCTATCCGCCGATATCAACCAAAGCACTGGAGATGACCAGGATGAAGGACGCTGATCGACGCCGACCCGCGCCCGAGCCACAGGAGCCGGTGCGCTTGCAGAAGACGTTGGCGGAGGCTGGTCTCGGCTCTCGGCGCGAGATCGAAGGCTGGATTCGAGATGGCCGGGTGCGGGTCAACGGCGCGCTTGCCAAGCTTGGCGATCGAGTCCTGCCGAGCGATCGCATTCGGGTGGATGGTCAAGAGGTCCGCCGCCGTACCGCGAAGCGCCAGAACCTGCGCGTGCTGGCCTATCACAAGCCCGAGGGGGAGGTGGTGACGCGGCGTGATCCCGAGGGCCGGCCAACCATCTTTCGACGCCTCCCGGGGATTCGTGATGGGCGCTGGATCGCCGTCGGTCGGCTCGATCTGAACACCGCCGGCCTCTTGCTGGTCACCAATCATGGCGAGCTGGCCAATCGTCTGATGCATCCCTCGCGCGCGATCGAGCGCGAATATGCGGTTCGGGTGCGGGGCGTGGTCTCGGATCATCTGCTGGCCCAGTTGGTCAAGGGTGTCGAGCTGGAAGATGGTCCGGCTCGCTTCGAGGAGATCGTCCCATCCGGTGGATCGGAGAGCCATCAGTGGTTCCATGTACTGATCGTCGAGGGGCGCAATCGCGAGGTGCGTCGGCTCTGGGAGGCGGTTGGCTGCACGGTCAGTCGGCTCAAGCGGGTGCGCTATGGGAATGTGATCCTGGGCGCTCGTCCGACGCCGGGACAGTGGCGGGAGGTGGTTGGCGAAGAGCTCGACGGGCTGCTCGCCTTGGCTGAGCTGGGGCGACCAATAGCGGCCCGGGCCGGTTTGAGCGCTGGTTCAGACACAGGCTCGCGCCCAGGTGGTGCAGCCAAGCCGCGGGCCTCCGGTGCCGCACGGCTCGCGGGGCGGCGCCTGAAGCCGCGCCTGTCAGGTCGGCGCTAAGTCGAGCTGGATGCTAGCATCGGCAAGGCTCAGAGGTGATGGCCTGCAGGCCGATCCGGCCAAGTGGACGATCAAGCGTCGTCTGGCGATCCGGGGGAACGATCTTGATTGATGACAGCTAAATGCGCGTCATTGTCGCTGAAAAACCCAGTGTCGCCCGCGATCTTGCGCGCATCCTTGGCGCGAGTTCGCGGCGTGAGGGCTACCTAGAGGGCCAAGGCTGGCGCGTGACCTGGGCGCTCGGGCATCTGGTACATCTCGCCGAGCCGGATGCCTATGGCGAGGCCTGGGCCGGGCGCTGGTCGTTCGCGCAGTTGCCGATGCTGCCGGAGCGCTGGCGTTTGCGGACCGACAAGAAGACCGCGGCCCAGTTCAAGATCGTCAAGGCACTGCTGACCGATCCCGCCACCGAGCGGGTGATCTGCGCGACCGATGCCGGGCGCGAGGGTGAGCTGATCTTTCGCTTGATCGCCGAGCATGCGCGCTGTCGCAAGCCGGTGCAGCGGCTGTGGATCTCGAGCCTCACCGATGCGGCGATCCGCGCTGGTCTCGCGCAGTTGCGTGATGGTCGCGACTACGACGCGCTGGCCGCCGCGGCGCGTGCCCGTGCCCAGGCCGACTGGCTGATCGGCATGAATCTGACCCGCGCCTATACCGTCCACAATCGCGTGCTCTGCACCATCGGCCGGGTGCAGACGCCGACCTTGGCCATGATCGTCACGCGTGATCAGGCCATCGATGCCTTTGTGCCGACGCCGTTCTATGAACTGATCGCGCAGCTGGCCGAGGGGTTTGAGGCCAAGTACCACAAGCCGCCGCAAGCACAGCAGGCGGGACAGCGCGCAAGCCAGCAGCTGGGTCAGCAAGCCGGGCAGCTGGCGGATAATCAAGCAGGCGAGCCATTCGCAAACCAAGCAGCTGAGCGAGTTGAGCAGGAGGGAGGATCGAGGCGTGTCCCGTCAAGCAATCAGCAGCGAGGGCAGCAACGCGATGACCGGTCAGGCCAATCAGGCAAATCAAGTCTGTCAGGTCAATCAAGCCAGCCCGCGAGCAGCGATACCAACGAACATCCAACTCGGCTCGACAACAAGGCCGAGGCTGAGGCGCTGCGCGATCGACTGCGTGAGCGTATACGTCCGGAGAACTTGGGCAGGGTCGTCTCGGTCGAGACCAAGCCTCAACGCAATCGTCCACCGCCGTTGTTCGACCTCACCACCCTGCAGCGCGAGGCCAATCGGCGCTATGGCTTCACCGCCGCCAAGACCCTGGAACTGGCGCAGAGCCTCTACGAGACCTACAAGCTGATTAGCTATCCGCGCACCGAGAGTCGCCACATCGGCGAGGATCTGGTGCCGCAACTGCCGGGCATCTTGCAGCAGCTCGACCATCCGCTTGCCGGTGAGGCGCTAGCGCGGCTCAAGGGCGGGCATCGGCTCGGGCGCGCCTATGTCGATCAGACCAAGCTGACCGACCACCACGCGATCCTGCCCACGGCAACGCGGCCTGCATCTAGGTTGCCCGAGCCGCTGCGGCGTATCTATGACTTGGTCGCGGCGCGCTTCGTCGCCGTGTTTCTGCCCGATCAGTGCGTCGATGAGACCCAGGTCCAGCTCGACATCGGCGGTGAGACCTTCATCGCCAAGGGGCGGGTGGTGACTGACCCGGGCTGGATACGCGCTGATCCGCGCTATCTCGGGCGAGTCGATGGGGCGGCAGCAGGTGGCGCGGCAGCAGGTGGCGCTGCTGGGCGGCAGCAGGGCCGATCACAGCTCGGAGGTTCGGCGCAACAATCGCATGGGCAAGAAGCGCATGGGCAACAAGCACAGGAGCGACCAGCGCAGGCGCCACAGGCACAGGGTCAACAGCCGCAGGCAGGTCGCCTCAGTGCCGATGAGGCCGACCTGCTACCGGCTTTGACAAAGGGCCAGAAGGTGCATGTCGCCGCGTTGGATCTCGCTGCGCGCGAGACGCAGCCGCCAAAGCGCTTCGAGGATGCAACCCTGCTGAACGCGATGAAGTACGCCGGCCGCGAGATCGAGGACAAGGCCCTGGCTGCGGCGATGAAGGGCGCCGGGCTCGGCACGCCGGCGACGCGCGCTGAGACCATCGAGAAGCTGATCCGCACCGGCTATGTTGAGCGCCAGCGCAAGCAGCTCGTCGCGACCGATAAGGGCCGAGCGCTGATCGGCCTAGTCGCCGAGCCGCTGAAGAGCGCTGAGCTGACCGCCGCTTGGGAGCAGCGGCTCAAGGATATCGAGGAGGGGCGCGCCGAGGCGGCTGTGTTCCATGCCGATATCAATCGCTTTGTCACCGAGCTGATTCCAGCGGTTGCCAAGGGTGCCGCGCTGCCGGCGGAGCAGGTCGCGGCGGCGCGCGCCAAGCAGGCGGGCACCGCAGGGGCCGGGCGAAGCCCCGGCACCAAAGGGCGTGCAGGCGCGTCGAGCAGGAAAAGGCGCGCGACCCAAGATCGTCTGGGTAAGACCGCTTCGGGTGCGAGCGCGCGTCCGAGTGAGCGGCGCAGCGCAGGTTTCAATCAAACCCCAAGCCGAGGTGCAGGATTAGGCACAAGCTCAGGCAGATCTGCAGCCACAGGCACCGGTAACAGCACCGGTAACAGCACCGGTAACAGCACCGGTAACAGCACTGGGAACAGCACTGGAAACAGCACAGGAAAGGCCACTTGCACCGGCTCAGGCGAAGACTCGGCAGCAGCGTTGGCGGCGGCTAGAACCTCAGGCCGAGCCGCGGTTCAGGCTCCAGACCGCATCACCCCGATCAGCCGCTCCTTGCAGCAAAGGCCACTGCACTGCCCAAAGTGTGGCCAAGGCCAGCTGATCGTCGGGCGGCGCGGCTATGGCTGCTCGCGCTGGCGCGAGGGTTGCGACTTCGTGATCTGGCAGGTCATCGCCGGACACCCGCTCAGCGAGGTCGAGCTGCGCGCCTTGGTTGAGCATGGCAAGACGGCGCCGATCGAGGATCTCCAAGCTGAGGATGGCCGCTGCGGCCGGGCTGTGCTCTGCCTTGGTCAGGATGGTCAGGTGGCGCCGATCTGGTAGAACATGACTGGTATCGCCGCTCTGCCTGACTTCCAGACCTGTCGGACTCGATGGTCATTGGGCTTTACAGTCGATGCTGTTCGGTGATCAGATTGAGTGGCTATCGAACAGGTGAGGCCTTGAGACAATTGGCCGATGATGGGCAAACCCTTAGCCTTGGAGGCATGACCGATGGAAGCCTATAAGCTCAAGACGATCGATGATTTGCTACTGTCCAACGATGAGCGTGTCGAGCTGATCGGCGGCGAGATTGTACAGCGGCCGATGGCGAGGTTTCAGCATGGGATGGTGCAGGGCAATGCCCGCGCCGAGCTCAATGCGCTCACCCGCAGCTCCGGCCCCGGCGGCTGGTGGATCGCCACCGAGGTGAGCGTTGCCTACGAATCGCACGAATGCCCCTCTCACGATCTGGCGGGTTGGCGCAAAGAACGGCTGCCGGGGATGCCGAGCGGGGTCATGGATCTGGCGCCGGATTGGGTCTGCGAGATCGTCTCTCCTGGCCATGAGCGCAAGGACACGCTGAAGCTGCCATTGCTGCTGCAGCGCCACAAGGTGCCTTACTACTGGCTGATCTGGCCCGAGGATCACACCCTAATCGCGCA